>JBOGJK010000687.1:0-1901 GCA_050745345.1 Thermoanaerobaculia bacterium | reverse complement strand
GTCGTGGGATCTGCCCTCGATCGCGGAGGGCTCGCATCACCCGGAGTGGTTCCAGGGCGTGGTCAAGGAGTTCCTGAGGGAGGTGGGCGAGCCCGCGGCGCGCGGCCGCAACCTGGAAGAGGCCTCGCTCTGTTCGACGCTCCTCGCTCTGGCACAGGAGTCGGGCCGGCGCGGCGGGGCTACCCTCCCGGTGCCCTCCTCATGAGCGAGACGCGGGTCCTGTTTCTGGTTCCTCCCGAGGCCCCCTCGGCCGTCCCCCCCGAGAACGTCTTGCTGGGCCTTCCGATGATCCGCCGCACCGTGGTTGCCGCTGCCCGGGCAGGCTTCGGCCGGATCGCCGTCGTCGGCGCCTCTCCCGACGATGCGGTCGCCCGCGCGCTCGAGGGAACGGGCGCCGAGCTTCTGCCCGAGGCAAGGGCGGTCCCTCCGGGCGCGGTCGTCGTCCCCTGGAACCGCGTGTTGCGGACGGCAGAAGTCAAGAAGCTCGCCGCGGGCCGGCCCGCCGCGGAGCTTGGCGTCGCTGTCTCCACGCCCGAGGATCGCCGCCGCGCGGAAAGGTGGCTGCTCGATGGCCTCGTCAAGGAGACCGAAGGCTTCATGTCGCGCCACTTCGAGCGGAAGGTCTCGCTCGCGGTCAGCCGCCGGCTCGCGGGAACGCGCGTCACGCCGAACCAGATGACGCTCGTCTCCGTCGCGATCGGCCTCGCCGGCGCCCTGTTCTTTCTCTCCGGGCGCGCCTCGATGCAGACCGCCGGGGCGATTCTCTTCCTCCTTCACTCGATCCTGGACGGCTGCGACGGCGAGCTCGCGCGCCTGAAGTTCCAGGAGTCGCGCTTCGGCGGTGTGCTCGACTTCTGGGGGGACAATGTCGTCCACTCGGCCGTGTTCGCCGCGATCGCTCTGGGCTGGAGCCACTCCATCCGCGAGGCATGGCCGCTCGCCCTGGGAGCCCTGGCCGTGGCCGGGACCCTCGCCTCGGCCGGGTTCGTCTACTGGAAGACGATGAGGCGCCCCAAGGAGGGGCCGCTCTTCACATCGGTCGCGACCTGCGAGTCGGCGCTCTCCCGGGTCGCCGACGCCCTCTCCCGGCGCGACTTCATCTACCTCGTCCTTGCGCTTTCCCTCTTCGGGAAGGCGAGCTGGTTTCTGGTTCTCTCGGCCGCCGGCGCTCCGATATTCTTCCTGGTTCTCGTGGCGCTCGACCGCCGGCGCCCCGAAAGGAAAACGACATGAGCGATCGCACCTCCTTCTACCCCGAGCTCGCACGGGACATCGCGCCCGCGGGGGGCGCGCTCGGAGTCCTGCTGCCGGGCCTGGGCGCCGTGGCGACGACGCTCGTGGCCGGCGTGCATCTGATCGGCAAGGGACTGGCCCGCCCCTTCGGATCGCTGACCCAGATGCAGAAGATGCGGCTCGGCAAGCGCACGGAGCCGCGGTTTACGCCCATCAAGGAGCTGGTGCCGCTGGCGGAGCCGCGCGACCTGGTCTTCGGCGGTTGGGACATCTTCCCCGACGACGCCTACGAGTCGGCGGTCAAGGCCGGTGTCGTTCCGCACGAGTTGCTCTCGGCCGTGAAGGGGGAGCTGTCGGCCCTTTCCCCCTGGCCCGCGGTCTTCGAGCGCGCCTGGGTCAGGAACCTGGACGGCCATCACTGCAAGCAGGCGCCGTCGAAGATGCACCTGGCCGAGGCCCTGATCGCGGACATCGAGGGATTCCGGAAGCGCACGGGAGTCGCGCGCTCGGTCATGGTCTGGTGCGGCTCGACCGAGGTGTACGCGCAGTCGTCTGCCGTGCACGAGAGCCTCCCGGCCTTCGAGAAGGGACTGAAGGAAAGCTCGCCCGACATCTCTCCCTCGATGATCTACGCCTACGCGTCGATTCTCTCCGGCATTCCCTTCGCC
>JBOGJK010000686.1:0-8087 GCA_050745345.1 Thermoanaerobaculia bacterium | reverse complement strand
AGGGCCCGACGCTTCCGCAGCTGTTCGACCCACTGCTCGAGAGCCGAGATCTGGCCGTCGGCGTCGGCCAGCTCGGGGCCGGGCTGCAGGAGCGCGGCGATGTCATAACGCAGCGCGTCCACACTGGCCGCCTCTGCGGGGATGTCGGGAACGGCGATCGACGGCGGACTCGTCGGACGCGGCGGCACGGTCGGCTCGGCCCTGGCCGGAGCGGAAGCGCTCTCCATCGGCGCCGGCGCCTCCTGGCAGGCGGCCGAAAAAAGGGCTGCGGCAACGAGAAGAAGAGCTTCGCGACGGCGCCCGGCAGCCCTCAAGGCGCGATCCACCCGCGCACGCGCTCCTCGACGTACGGGAAGAAGGGGTTCCAGGAGATCCTCAGGAAGTCTCCCGGGGAAACCGTCAGCACGCCCCTCTCGCCGCGCGGCGCGAGCACCCCGAGGCGGATCCCGCCTCCCTGACGCGGGTCGGGCTCGCCGCCGTAGAGGGCGTCGTCCGCCGGGAAGGGGACCGCCACGTGGGAGAGCGAGAAAACCTGGGCGGGCCACGCCAGCGGGAGGGGACGCAGGGCGGGCGCCTCTGCCCCCGCGGCGGTCCGGCGCTCGGCGACCTGCGAGGTGTCGGGCCCGGCGTTGGCGATGACCGTCAGCGTGTAGCGGCGCCGGCCGGGCGCGGCGAGCTTCACCAGCAGCTCTTCCTCCGAAGGCCTCAAGAACGGCCGCACGGCGGCGCCTCGGTTCACGTCGAAGAGGACGAGCTCGCTGCCGTTCTCTTCGAGCACGTCGTAGAGCTTCCAGGCGACGGCGCCCGTGGAGACCGTCGCGTCCGCGAGCGACTGGAACGCGAGGGTCGAGGGCAGCCGGCCGATCCGCCCGTCTCTCCCGATCCGCTCGATCTGCTCGTGGATCGCGTCGGTCAGCCGGGCCGTCTGGAGTCCGGCGTTGGCCGGAAACGAGTTGTACTTGAACGGGTTGTACTCGGGCAGCACGTCGAGCCACCGGGTCTTCTCGAAATAGGGGAGGATGGCGAGCAGGCCGATGAGCTTCGCGAACCCCGCGGCGGGCGTCACTCCGATCATCGGCGAGAGCAGAACGACCCGGTCGGCCGGAGGCAGGTCGACACCCTCCAGGACATCGAGCGAGTACTTGACGGCGAGCGCTCCGCCGTTGGAGTAGCCGACCAGGTAGAACGGTCTTCCGGGCCCGATGCGGCGCCGCACGTGCCGCGCGCCGACCCGAGCCGCCGCGATCCAGTCCTCCCAGACGGTCCTGGTCAGCGCGCCGGGCACCGTCCCGTGACCGGGCACGCGAAGGGAGAGGGCGTAGAGCCCCTGGTCGCGCAGCAGTTCCGCCAGGCGCCGCATGCTGTAGGGGGCGTCGGTCAGACCGTGGAGAAGGAGCGCGCCGCCGCGGATCTCCTGGGGGACGAGCTCGAAGGTGCGGTTCCAGTCGCGCGGGAACCTCCGGGGGCTCGCGACGCTTTCCCCGAAGTAGCGATTTCCGGGGGTGCGGTCCTCGGGTGCGAGGCGGTCCTCGACCTGCTCCTGGACCTCGCGGAAGACCTGCTCCTCGCGCCTCAGGTAGTCCTCCAGCGTGAACGAGTCCGTCAGGTCCGCGGCGGTGACCTCCGAAGGGGGCACGAAGCGATGCCAGGGCTTCAGGTACGGAGGCCGTCTCGCTTCGAAGGCGCGCACGAGCACGATCGTAACCAACACGATCGCAACAGTCACGCCGGCCCGCCGCAGCCAGCGCCGGAGCCACCGGCCGAAGCCTCCGGCGGGGTGCATGCCGCGGATCATAGCCTCGTCAGCGGGGGAGATTCGCCGTCCAGTTCGTGACGATACTCAGAGGCGGGGAGGTGTTCTGGTCTGCCGCCCCAAGGAGGACGCGTTGGCGGTCGCTCGCGATGTCCCAGAGCTTCGCGTTCGCGGGGAGGATCAGAAAGACGCGGGGCTCGCCGGTTTCGATCCCGTTCTGCGTCCGGACGTCGACGGCCATCAGTTTTCCGGCCCACGCAGAGACGATCTCGCGTCCGTCACGGCTCCGGCGACAAACTATATCAATGTTGATATAGCTCCGCGGCGGCCGCCTCGATGTCCTCGAGCCCTTCCTCCATTCGGTCGCGGTGCGTCCGGAAAGAGAGCACGCAGATGCGGATGGCGAAGGCGCCGCGCAGCATCGTGCCCGTCAGGTAGACCCGCCGGCGCGCGTTGATGCGCGCGAGCAGGTCGCGGTTCAGCGCGTTCAGGGCTTCCTCGGGAAGTCCGTGCGGGCGGAGGCGGAAGGCCACGATCGACAGCTGCGGCTCGGCCAGGATCTCGATGCCGGGGATCCTCCGCAGCCGCTCCGTGGCCCAGAGCGCCAGGTCGAGCTTCTCTTCGAGGTTGCGCCGGAAGGGGCCGATCCCGTGCATCGCGATCGGGAGCCAGACGCGCAGCCCGCGCCAGTCGCGCGAGAGCTCGGGCGACATCAGGTTGAAGTCGGGCAGCTCCGGGTCTTCCTGCATCGCGGGCATGTAGTCCGCCGAGAGGGCGTGGGCGCGCTTCAACGCGGCGGCGTCCCGCACGAGCAGGGCGCCGGTGCCGTACGGCAGGAAGAGGCCCTTGTGCGGATCGAGGGCGATCGAGTCGGCTCGCTCGATTCCGGAAAAGGCCCGCTTGCCCCGTTCCGTCAGGAGGAAGAAGCCGCCGTAGGCCGCGTCCACGTGGTACCAGAGCCCTTCGCGCCGGGCCACGGCGGCCAGCGCCGCGAGGTCGTCCACGGCGCCCGTGTTGGTCGTCCCGGCGTTGCCGACGAGAAGAAACGGCGTGAGGCCCGCGTCGCGGTCCCTCGCGATGCGCTCCTCGAGGGCGTCCGGGCGGATTCGGAACTTCTCGTCGGTCGCGACCTCGCGGACGTTGCTCTCGGGAAAGCCCGCCAGCATGGCCGCCTTCGGCACCGAGTGGTGCGCCTGGTCGGAGACGTAGAGGGTGCCCGCGAGGAAGTTCTCCGGAAGGCGTTCGCGACGCGCCGTCACGAGCGCCGAGAAGTTGGAGAGCGACCCGCCGCTCGTCAGCACGCCGCCCGAGCCGGCGGCGAAGCCGACCATCTCGCAGAACCAGCGGATCACGTTGGCTTCGATGGCGGCGGCTCCCGGCGCCGCGGCGAAGACGCCGACATAGCGGTTGGTCGCGTCGGCGATCAGGTCGGCGACCGCGGCGTGCGGGAGCCCTCCGCCCGGGATGTAGGCGAGGTAGCCGGGTCCCGCGGTGTTGAAGCTCTTCGGGATCACGCGGTCGAAGAGCAGGTCGAGCAGCTCCTCCACGGGGCGCCCGGTCTCGGGCAGCGGCTCCCGGAGCGAACGCGCGAGAGCGGCCCCGCCCTCGGTGTCCGCCGCAGGCTGGCGGGGCAGGGACTCCAGATGGCGGAGGATGCGCTGCGCGGCGGCGTCGATGAGCCGCGCAAGGTTCTCTCCCGAGAGCTCCAGGCTCCGATCTTCCGGCAAGCGGCGCTATCTTAGTGAAGGCTCGCCGGGCCGGCGGCCCGAGTCCGCCGGCACGCCGGAGGAGAGCTCGTCGAGAGCCTGCTGCATGCTCGCGCGCACGCGGGCCATCAGGGCCGGAAGGTCCCGCGGCGCGAGCCCCTGCGTGGCCACGGGCTCGAGGATACGCACGGGCAGCGCGCCCGGCCGGGCGAGGCGGCGCTTCATGTCGCAGATCTGTGCCAGGGGCCCGGCGACGACGGGCAGCACCGGCACACCCGCCGAGATGGCAAGGCGAAACGCGCCGCTCTTGAACGGCAGCAGCTCCGGTCCCGGGTTTCGGTGGCCTTCGGGCATGAACCACACGGAGAGGTCCTCCTCGCGGACGGTCCGGGCGGCGCTCTCGAGCGAGGCGAAGGCGCTGCGGGCGTGGTCGCGGTCGATGATCAGGTTGCCGGAGAGCCGGTAGAACCAGCCGAAGACCGGGATACGCGCGATCTCGCGCTTGCCCGCCGAAACCGTGCGCTTCGGGAAGATCGAGCCGAAGGTGACGACGTCGGCGAAGCTCTGGTGGTTGGCGACGATGACGCAGGGCCGGCATTGCTCCAGGCGCTCGCGGTTCTCCACGGCGATGTCCCATCCCATCAGCCGGACGAGGCTCCGGCAGAAAACGCGGCCGTAGACGTAGAGCGTCTGCCGGTTGCCGGGGGCAAGGAGCAGCCACAGGATTCCGAGGGCGGAGCAGATGAGGAACCAGATGCCTCCGAAGAGAAAGCAGAGGAAGAAGGTGAGCGTCTCCCGGAGGGCTCGCCACGGTGCCCGATTCGGACGGGCTCCCTTCCCCGTTGCCTCGGGCGCCATGGCCTCAAAGGATAAGCGCCCGCGAGTTCCCGGGCGCCGGGAAGAGAAAAGAAAGGGATCAGCGCGGCCGGGTCTGGCGGTCCTGCTTCTGCCGGTAGATCCCGCGGGAGAGCCGGTCCTGCCGGCGCTCGATTCTGACCCGCTCGTGGCGCGTCAGTCCGCCGCCGTCGCGGCGGTCCCGCTGGATCTGGCGGTGGAGCCGCGCTTCCCGGCGCTCGAGGCGAGCCGCCTCGCGGGCGGTGAGCCGGCCGCTCGCGATGCCCTGCGCGATGCGCTGCTGCTGCCTTTCCTCGCGCCTTCCGATGCGGTCCGCGGCCTCGGCGGGAAGAGAGAGCGCCACCCATCCGAAGGCCACCGCGGCCGCGATCCAACCGGGTGTCTTCGCGTTGGGCATGTGTCTCGTCCTCCGATGGGTTGGACGAGCGGGCGGGGTGCCGGGTTTACCGCGAGAAGGCGCGCCTACCGGGCCCGAAGGCGGAAGGAGCCCTTGTAGGTCTCGAGTCGCAGCGCCGGACCTCCGCCGTTGGCCGAGCCCCGGCGGCGCCCGCCGTCGCCGTCCCGGCGGGACGCCGACGTGGCAAGCTCGAAGTCGCTGTGCAGGTTCCCGCGCCGCCCGAGGTCCGCGTCGAGGTCGAACGCCGCCAGGCGCGACAAAGCGATCTCGATGTCTCCCTTGTACGTCTCGAAGTCGCTCGCGGAAAAGCGCGCGAACTCGACCCGGACGTCTCCCTTGTACGTCCGGAGGCGGACGGAGCCTTCCACGCCGGCGATCTCGACCCGTCCCTTGTAGGTCTCCAGTTTCAGGCTCCCCGCGAGACCGTGGATGCGGGTTTCCGACTTGAAGTCCTTCACCTCGAGGCGCGCCGTGCGGGGCAGGCGGATCGTGTACCGAACGAATGGGAGCGTTCCGTCCTCGCCGAAGATGCCGAGGAAGCCGTGGTGCCTGGTCCGGTCGTAGTCGCTCTCGATTCGGACCCGGCGCCCGGAGCCCTCGATGCGGACTTCGGTCTCCCGGACCTTCTCCGCCTGGTGCCGGCCGTTCTCGTCCGGCTCGACGCGCGCGGCGACGCCCACCTCCGGCCGGTCCCAGGTCTCGACGTCGATCGATCCCTTGAATGTCTCGATTACGACCCGTCCATCCGGGTCGAGCGGGATGGTCTTTCGGACCTCCTTGAAGTCCTCGCCCGCCGCCGCCGCGGCGAGCGCGAGGGAAAGGATGGAAGCCGAGGCCAGGGCCGCATTCCGCATGGCGTACCTCTCTCTGTTCACGGATACGCGATCGGCGGGCGGAAGTTCCCTACTTCTTCGGCGGGTGGCTGGGCCGCAGCTCGATCCGCGAGGGGATCGCCCGGTCCGGGAAGCGCAGCAGGTCCGCCACCGCCTCCGCCACGTCCTCGGGCTGGAGCATCCAGGAGGTGTCCCGGTTTCCGTGCGAGTGGGTCCAATCGGTCGCGACCGACCCGGGCATCACCACGGCCACCCGGATGCCGTCGTGTCGCAGGTCGAGCATCGCCGCATCGGAAAGGCCGAGCAGGCCGAACTTGGAGGCGTTGTAGGCCGCTCCTCCGGCGAAGGCGTTGACGGCGGCGAGCGAGGCGATGTTCACGATGAAACCGCCGCCGCTCTTCTTCATCAAAGGGGCGGCGTGGCGGATCGCGTACCAGGCGCCGAAGAGGTTGGTCTCCAGCACTTCCTGGAAGCGCTCGGGGGAGATTTCGTCCACCTTCCCGAACTCCCCGATCCCGGCGTTGTTGACAAGCGCGTCGAGCCGTCCGTGCTCCCTCTCGGCCAGCGCGACCAGGCGCCCCTGGTCCTTGTCCCGGCGCGCGTCGGCGGCCAGGCCGTGGGCCGCAAAGCCCTCCTTCCGCAGCGAGGCTGCCGCCTCTTCGGCGGAGGCCTGTGTGCGTCCCGAGAGAATCAGGGCGTAACCCTCGCCCGCCAGCCGGCGCGCGATGGCGCGGCCGATACCGCGGGTCCCGCCCGTCACGATCGCGACACGCGCCGCGTCACGAGCCATCCCCGCTATCCTAATGGAGAGGCGCGGAACTTACGGCCCCGCCGCAGGGTTATTGCTCCGAAGGAGAGTTTTCGTCCATGAGCACGGCGCCAAGGCGGCTCCCCGTCTACGAGAATCTGGAGGAGAGAGAGGCGATGCTCTCCCGCACCTGGCAGCGGCTCGACCCGCAGTTCCGCACGCCGAATCAGATCCTGGGCCGCCGCTCGACGATCGGCTGTGTCGCGCTCGAGATCACGCAGCGCTGCAATCTCGATTGCACGCTCTGCTACCTCTCGGAGAACTCCGAGTCGGTTAAGGACGTGCCGATGGAGGTCCTCTACCGGCGCATCGACCGGATCCGCGAGACCTACGGGCCCGGAGTCGGCGTCCAGGTGACCGGGGGAGACCCGACGCTGCGAAAGCGCGAGGAGCTGGTCGCGATCGTCCAGCGGATCGCCCGGCGCGACCTGCGGCCGTCGCTGATGACCAACGGCATCCGCGCCACGCGCGACCTGCTGCGGGAGCTCGCCGCCGCCGGCCTCTTCGACGTGGCCTTCCACGTGGACACGACTCAGCGCCGCAAGCGTTTCACGACCGAGCGGGATCTGAACGCCGTCCGCCAGGAGTACATCGAGCGGGCTCGGGGCTTGAAGATCGCCGTGATCTTCAACACGACCGTCCATGCGGGCAACCTCGAGGAGGTCCCGGCGCTCGCGCGGTTCTTCCTCGAGCGCTCGGATGTGGTGGGCATGGCGTCCTTCCAGGTGCAGGCGGCGACCGGACGCGGGGAGTGGCGCGTGCGCTCCCCGGAAGTCACGCCGGACGCGATCGCCGAGCGCGTCGGGCAGGGGGTCGGGCTGCCGCGCCTGGCGTGGGACACGGCGCTCGTGGGGCATCCGCAATGCAACCGCGGAACGATGCTCGCGACGGTGGGGGGCCGGGCGATCGACGTGCTGACGGACCGGCCGCTGTACGAGAAGTTCCTCCAGGAGTTCCGCCACGTACCGTTCGACCGGCGCGACGTCCCGGCGACCGCGCGAAAGTTTCTCGCGGCCGCGCTCTCGGAGCCGTACTGGCTCCTGCGGGGCGGGGCCTTCCTCGCCGGCAAGCTGTGGCAGGTGCTGCCGGGCCTCCTGCGCCGCGAGCGGATTGGCAAGATCACCTTCTTCGTCCACAACTTCATGGACGCTGGCGCGCTCGACCCCGAGCGGATCCGCAACTGCTCCTTCATGGTCATGACCGAGGAGGGCCCCGTCTCGATGTGCGAGGTCAACTCCCGGCGGGACGACTTCATTCTGAAGAAGCTGCCGCTGCCGGCGGACCGCGCGCCCCTCTGGGACCCCCGGACGGGCCGCGTGGCGGAGTCCGCGGGCCTGCTGCCGACCGTTTCCCGGTAGAGAGGGAGCGCCTCAGACCCGCATCGCCTTGGCGAAGGCGAGCGAGAGGACCTCCTCGGGCGGCGCGTCGGAGACGAGTCCGCCGAACGTCGCCGCCAGGGCGCGGAGGGCTTAGTCCACATCCATGCGGGGATCCACGGTGTCGGCAACGTGATGGCGCCGATGCGCGACTGAAGAAACCCCGTCGCGAAGATCACGATCCGGCGGGTCCGGTAGAGCGGCGCCCGGCGGCTGCCGCGAGGCGGGCGATCCGTCTAGGGCGTCCCGGGGGCGGCCACGACCGCCCCCTCGTCGCTTTCCCTGGCGGCTCCGGCGGAGAGGCCCCAGTAGAGCAACCCCGCCGCGAAGAAGCCCACGAACCAGGCGTAGGAGTAGAG
>JBOGJK010000685.1:0-6822 GCA_050745345.1 Thermoanaerobaculia bacterium | reverse complement strand
CGCTCGCTTCCGCCGATCGAGAGGTCGGCGGCCCAGGCGAGGTTCGTCGAGGGGGTCAGGAAGAGCAGGTCGAGGCCGCGTGCCTTCGCGGCGGCGCGGAGTCTTTCCTGGCGCTCCCGGAAGGCGGAAGCGGGCAGGGGCGAGGGCAGCGGCGGGACCCGCGGGGCCGCCGCGGCGAGCTTGCCCGGCAGGGCGGCCGCTCCCGCCGCGGCACCGGCCGCGACGATGAGCCTCCGGCGCGTGACTCTCATCCCTACCTCCTCCTGCTCGCGGGTTCGGGGAGTAGGATATCGGTTCCAGCGAAAGGAGTCGCTATGCCGTACGACCCGATGCTCGTCGCTCCGATGCGCGAGGAGCTCGCCCGCCTCGGCTTCGAGGAGCTGTGCCGCCCCGAAGACGTCGATCGGGAGATGGCCTCGACCGAAAGAATGCTGCTCGTCGTCAACTCCGTCTGCGGATGCGCCGCGGGAGTCGCGAGGCCGGGAGTCGCCCTGTCGCTCAAGCACCCCGCCGCTCCCCGCAAACTCGCTACGGTCTTCGCGGGACAGGACGTCGAGGCGACCGCCCGCGCGCGGACCTACTTCGAAGGGAAGGCTCCGTCCTCCCCTCAGGTCGCGATCCTCGAGGGAGGCAGGCTCCTCTTTCTCCTTCAGCGCCACGAGATCGAAGGGTGCACCCCCGAGCAGGTCGCGGCCGCCTTGACGGCCGCCTACGACCGCTTGGCCTCCACGTCCCCGGCGTAGTCCGCCTTCGGCGCGCCGCTGCGTCTCTTCAGGGAGGTCGGGGTCAACCGTGAACAGTTGAACTCTTGGCTGCCCGCAGAGTTCAGGAGTTCACGGTTGACCCCCCTGCTGACCGCTCCGGCCGGCACGAGGGAGCAGCAGGCCGGCGACGGGGAGCGACCTCGGCAGCCTCACGCCGCGCGGAAACCGTCAGCCGGCTCCCGCGATTTGGGACTTGGTCCAACTCCGCAGCCGCCCGACCCCGGGGCGGTCCGTCAGCCGTAAGGACCTCGGCAATCGGCGACAGACGGAGTTCCTTTCGCGTAGCCGCCTGGCACCGGTCTGTGATACCGTGTAGATTGGCGTCAACACATGATGAAAGATGGCCATCAACATCCGCAACCCTGAGGCCGAACGGCTCGCCGAGGAGCTGGCTCGGGCCACCGGAGAGACGAAGACCGAGGCGGTCACGAAGGCGCTGCGGGACCGGCTGACCCGGGTGCGGCGAGAGCGCTCCGGGCGAAGCCTGGCCGACGAGCTGGACGCGATCGCCCTTCACTGCGCCCGACTTCCCGTGCGCGACGCGCGGCCCGCCGACGAGATCCTCGGATACGACGCGCGCGGCGTGCCGCGCTGATGATCGTCGACACCTCGGCACTGCTCGCGATCCTGCAGGACGAGCCCGAGCGCCGAGCCTTCAACGAGGCAATCGAGGCCGCCGGCGCGCGCCGCATCTCCGTAGCGAACCTGGTAGAGGTTTCGATCGTCATCGAGGCCCGCTTCGGCGCGGCGGGACAGAGAGACCTCGATCAGTTCGTCGAACGGGCGGCGTTGGAGCTCCTCCCGGTCGATGTCGAGCAGGCGGGCGTGGCCCGGCGCGCCTTCAGCCGCTACGGCAAGGGGCGCCACGCGGCCGGACTCAACTTCGGTGACTGCTTCGCCTACGCCCTTGCCACCGTGCTCGGCGAGCCGCTGCTCTTCAAGGGCGACGACTTCGCGCAGACCGACGTCGCTCCCTTTCTCCAAGCCCGTGGATGAGCGCATCCTCAGTGCATCGCGAAGAGCGAGGCGCTCGATCGAGATGTCCCGCAGGCGGGCGGGCTCGCCGCGTTCGTTCGTCTCGACTCGAGATCCTGGTCATACCGCAAGGTGGTATGTCGAAGGGAAGCCGCTCTGCGCCCGTGGCGCCCTGACAGACGGCACCAGACCCTCAGCGGGAGGTCGGGGTCAACCGTGAACAGTTGAACAGTTGAACTGTTGGCTGCCCGCAGAGTTCAGGAGTTCACGGTTGACCCCTGCTGACGGCCCGCCTCCGTGAACCGGAACGAGAATTAAAGCGGCAGCAGCGCCGACAGTCGAACGGCCCACCGCTACTTCTCGTGCCGGTAGTACTCGAACGCCGACATCGGGTGGGCGTAGTCCACGCTCCACCGCCGGCCGTCGGCCGGCGCCTTGCCGAGGGCCCGCGCCATCTCCCGGATGTGGGTCGCCACACTCCCGCAGCAGGCGCCGATGAAGTTCACTCCGATATCCCGCGCCTTGACCGCGTAGGCCGCCATCTCCTTGCGCGAGAGCTGGAGCGGCTCGAGCTCGAAGGGGAACTGCGGCAACGCGGTGAAGTCCGGCGACTCGGCGGGCGTGCGGTAGGCGACCGGCTGGCACGCGAGGAAGCCCGAGACCGCGCGCCGCATCTCTCCGACCAGCGGCAGCGTCCGGTCCGGTGACCGAAGGCAGTTGACGCCCACGATGTCGGCGCCGGCGTCCTCGAGCGCCTTCGCGCACTCGGCGGGCGTCTTGCCGTCGGAAGTCACCGGTCTCTGCTCGAAGCAGACGGTGATCATCACGGGAAGGCCCGTCTTCTTCGCGCACTCGGCGGCGATCAGCGCCTCCCCCAGCCAGGAGAAGGTCTCTCCGATGACGAAGTCGATCCCTTCCTCGACCTGCAGGGCGAGCTGCTCGTCGAAGGTCGCGCGCACGCGATCCCGCGCGGAGGGGCTGTCGGGCTCGTACATCCAGGTCAGCGAGATGTTGCCGGCGACCAGACACCGGCTGCCCGCCACCTCGCACGCGATCCGGACGGCGGTGCGGTTGAGCTCTTCGAGCGAGTCCTGCAGGCCGACCGTCGAGAGCTTGTCGCGGCTCGCGTAGAAGGTCAGTGCCTGCAGCACCTCCGCCCCCGCCTCGCGGAACTCCGTGTGCAGCTCCCGCACGGCCTGCGGGCGGTTCAAGACCACTTCTGGCGTGAAGGGCCCTCCCCGCACCCAGCCGCGCTTTTCGAGCTCGAGCAGGTAGCCGCCGTCGCCCAACACAGGACCTTCCGCCAGGCGTTCGAGAATCCCCTTCTTCTTGCTCACTCTTGCTCCTCTTTCTTCGAAGTCTCCTACGTGTACGCGGCCGGCTCTTCGTCGCCGTACTCCCACTGTGCCTTGATCGGCTGGCCCTTCGCGAAGCGGTCCGGAGCGAAGGCCGAGATGTCCACCGTCTTCGCGCTCCCCTCCAGCAGCAGCTCCGAAACGACCAGGCCGATCGCGGGCGAGATCTTGAAGCCCATCCCCGAGAACCCGGCCACGACGTAGAGGCCGCGGACTCCCGGCGCCTCGCCCAGCAGCGGGCGGAAATCGGGGCTGACGTCGTAGATGCCGGTCACGCCGCGCCAGATCTGTGCATCCGCGAGCGCCGGCACGCGCCGCGCCGCCCGCCCGACGAGGCGCGCGAGCGAATCGATCGAGGCCGACTGGGAGAACGCGTCCGGGTCCACGCCGCGCTTGCCCCAGAAGTCGCCGACGAGGGTCAGACCCCCGACCTCGGAGCGGAAGTAGGTCGTCGTGATGCCGTCGATGCAGGCCGGGCCCGCGCCCGTAAGTCCCGGCGGATTCTTGAGGATCGCGACCTCGTGGTACTCGCTCTCGACCGGCAGATCGAAGCCCACGCCCGCAAGGAGCGGCCGGCTCCAGGGCCCCGTCGCCGCGACGACGACGGGTGAAGAGACCTCGCCCCGGTCGGTCGCAACGCCGGTGACGCGGCCGCCCTCGACCCGGAAACCCGTCGCGCGCGTCTGCGACCGGTAGACGGCGCCCATCTCGCGCGCCCTTCCGAGGAAGTCGTTGGCGACGCCGGTGCCGTCCCCGTAGCCCGAGCCCGGCTCCCAGGCGGCGAGCGGGACGTCCTCCACGTTCCAATCGGGCACGATCCGGGCGAGCTCGGCGCGCGTGACGACACGCGCGTCCACGCCGTGCGCGCGCTGCATCGCGACGTTTTTCTCGAGGCGGGAAAGGTCGCTCTTCGGGACGATGCGCACGAAGCCCGTCTGCCGGAAGTCGCCGTCGCGCCCCACGTACTCCTTCCAGTTCCGGAAGATCTCGAGGCTCTTGACGGCGAGGTCGACCTCGGGCGGAAAGCTGTAGTGCATCCGCACGAGCGCGGAGGAGCGGCCGCTGCCGCCGCCGGCGACGTCCCCCTTGTCCAGCACGAGGATCCGGCCGGCGCCGCGGCGTGCCAGGTGGAACGCAATCGAGGCCCCCATGACGCCGGCGCCGAGGATCACGTAGTCCGCCGTCCGCTCCTCGAGCGCGCTCACGCGACACCGCGCTTGCGGTCCCGGAGCACCTGCCGCGCCGCGTTGTGCCCCGGCGCCCCCGTCACACCGCCGCCCGGGTGGGCGCCCGCGCCGCAGAGATAGAGGCCCCTGATCGGCGTCCGGTAGCCGGACCAGCCCGGAACGGGGCGCAAGAAGAAGAGCTGCTCCAGATTGAGATCGCCATGGAAGATGTTGCCTTCCGTCAGGCCGTAGGTCCGCTCGAGATCGAGCGGTGTCAGGACCTGGCGGGCGACGACGCTGCCCGGCACGTTCGGGGCGTACGCGCCGATCCTCGAGACGACGCGATCGCCCAGGCGTTCGCGCTCCGCGTCCCAGCTGCTCCCGGCAAGCCGGTACGGCACGTACTGGACGAAGCAGGTCAGGACGTGCCGGCCGGGCGGAGCGAGCGACGCATCGACGTTGGAAGCCACGACACAGTCCACCCACAGCTCTGCCGGGATCTCGCCGCGCTTGGCGGCGTCGTAGCTTCTTTCCGCGAAGTCGAGCGATGGCACGAGCGTGAAGAGGGCGCGCTGCGAAGCCGGGAAGTCTCGGGGCATGCCGTGGACGCGGGGCTCCTCGGAGAGCACGAGATTCACCTTGGCGCACGGGCCGTCCATCTTGATCCCCTTGACGCGTGCCCGGAACTCGTCGGGCAGCTCCGAGGCGTCGACGAGCGAGAGAAACGTGTGCTTGGGGTCCGCGTTGGAGAGGACGATCTTCGCCGGGATCTCCGTCCCGTCCTCCAGGACGACGCCCCGCAGGTGCCCGCCGCGCGCGTCGATCCGCACGACGTTTGTCCCGGTCCGGATCTCCGCACCGTGGGCGCGCGCCGCCGAGGCCATCGCCTGCGTGATCGCCCCCATGCCGCCGAGCACGTGGCCGTAGAACCCCTGGGTCTGATCGACGCCGCCGGAGAGCAGGTGGAAGAGCAAGCCCAGCGCCGTGCCTGGCTGATACGGTCCGCCGTGCTTGCCGTAGAGGCTGTTGGCGAGCATGAGCGTCTTGACCCTGTCCGATTCGTAGTGGCGGTCGAGAAAGTCGCCGAGGCTGCCGGTCAGAAACGAGACCATGCCGGCGATCTCCTCCCCCGAGATGGCGCGAAACCGCCTCCCGAGCTTCCAGAGCTCCCTCCAGCGACGCGGGCCTCGGGCCTCGACGTCCGGCGGCGGCTCGAGGAAGTAAGGCTGCAGGTATCGGGCGAGGCGCTTCAACTCGCCGTCCACCGCGACGAAGGTCTTCGCGTCGGCGGGAGAGTGGCGGGCGATCTCCTCGGCCGTCCGGGACCGGTCGGACCACCAGGGCAGGACCGCGCCGTCCGGAAACGGCACGAGCAGCGCCGGATCGCAGGGCACCATGCGCAGGCCGTGCGCGGGTAGATCCAGGTCCCGGATCACCTCGGGGCGGAGCATGCTCGCGATGTAGGAGGTCGTGGAAGCGCGGCAGCCGGGAGCGATCTGCTCGGTCACGCAGCAGCCCCCCACGATCTCCCGGCGCTCGAGGACCAGGGTCTGAAGGCCCCCGCGAGCGAGGTAGGCGGCCGCGGTCAGGCCGTTGTGCCCCCCGCCCACGACGACCGCGTCCCAACTGGGGTTTCCGGAAGTTCTATGACTCCTGGTCATATTATCGTGATAGATTCTGTAGAACACTAGCACGGCAGGCATGAAATCCCATCAGGACTATGTGACCCTGGGTCAACAGAAGAGGGCGCCCCGCCCCGGGCGCAGCGGACGCGGGCAGGAGAAGTCTCGGCGGATCGTGCAGGCCGCGATGCGGCAGTTCGCTCGCAGCGGCTATCAGGCCGCGCGCGTGGAGGACATCGCGTCGGATCTCGGGATCGCGAAGGGATCGGTGTTCCAGCACTTCGGCAGCAAGGAGGCGCTGTTTCTGGCGGCCTACAAGGAGGCGGTCGGCTCCTTCTCGGCCTACCTCGACGCCCCCGGCGACGTGCTTTCCCGCGGCTTCTTCGCGACACTCGAGTACTGGCTCCTGCGCACGGAGCGGCTGCTGCGGGAGAACTGGGTGCCGTACCGCATGACGCTCATCGGCAACTACGCGAGCGATCTCGCGCTGCGGCGGGAGATCCGCCGGTTCCTCGTCGCCGAGGACCCCTACGGCGTCCTCCCCTTCGTGCGCATGGGGATCGCCCGCGGCGAGGTGCGCCGCGACGTCGATCCGGAGCTGACCGCCTCGATCCTGGAGTGGACCGTCGAACGGTTCCAGGACGCGCTGCTCTCCGAAGAGCTCGACCCGGGCCTCTTCCCCCATCCCGGCGCCCGCGAAAAGACGCGCGCGCGTGTCGATCAGTTCCTGCGGGTCCTCCGGGGAGGGCTCGCCCCGAGCCCGCGGCCGCCCGCGCGGCGGAAACCGAAGGTCCGCGGCGGCGCGCCCCGCCCCGCGTCCCGGTTCTAGCGAGGAGGCTTCATGTCCGCGAGCGACTTCACGGTCCAGCCCGACCTCTCGGTCGCTTCCACGATCCCATCCGACTGGTACCTGGACCCCGCCCAGCTCGACCGCGAGCAG
>JBOGJK010000684.1:0-2438 GCA_050745345.1 Thermoanaerobaculia bacterium | reverse complement strand
GTATTGAGAACAACAGGGAATTTAGGGATCTACCTGGCAGAAGAAGGAGGATGAGATGGACACCATATTGCCGGTAATCGCCGTCGCTGCGTTGGCGTTGGCCTGCCCGCTGGGCATGGTCGGCATGGGCGTGGCCGCATGGGTGATCGCTCGCGCCCGTGGGCAGAAGAAGGAGCTTTCCGTGGGATGCATGCCGGGCCACGGTGAGCAGCCGGCTGCGCGCGGAGAGGACGGCGCGCTGCAGGAACAGGTGGCGCGGCTGGAGCGAGAGGTTGAGTCGCTCAGGACGAAAGTGCCTGGAAGGAGCGAGTCATGACAACTCGAGTCCAGCAGGCCGCGTCCAAGAGGAAGGGCCATAAGTGGTTCGCCGCGCTATTTGACCCGTTGAACAGGATCACCGGCACAGAGACGAAGTTCCTGGCTAAGTACCGCCCTCACGTAGCCGGGGAGGCGACCGGCCATGTGCTGGAGGTGGGTGCCGGCACAGGTGCCAACCTGGCCTTCTTCGCGAAGGCAGACACGGTAATCGTGACCGAGCCCGATCCGTACATGCTGGAGCGCGCCCGGAAGCGGTTGGCCGAGCTCGGCGGCAAGAACATTGAGCTGGCTCAACACGCGGCGGAGGAACTCCCGTTCCCAGACGCGACCTTCGACAGCGTGGTCAGTACGATGGTCTTCTGTTCTGTGGCTGATCCAAACAGGGCGTTGGCCGAAGTAAGTCGCGTCCTTAAAGCCAGCGGCTCATTCCGGTTCGTCGAACACGTCCGCCCGGAGAAGGGCGTGAAGGCTCGCGTATTCGACGCCATCACTCCGATCTGGCGCTGGTTCGGGGCCGGCTGTCATCCGAACCGGCGGACGCTGGAGTCGATCAAGGAAGCGGGGTTCGAGGTGGCAGAGCTGAAGCTCGAGACGCATTCCGGGATGCCGGTCATCATAGGCGTCGCGGTTCCACGCAACAGCGCTAACCGGGGCGCCAACGCATGAATCAGGGGCTGCTGGCCGTCGTGGCTGTTGCCGGGGCACTCGCGGCTGTCTTCCTTGCTGTCCTAGCTGCGCTCGCGACTTACGATGCTGTCTCTGGCAGCGACATGGTGGACGATATGGGAGGCATGATGGAGGAGATGGGTGGGATGATGGATGACGGGATGGGTGGCATGATGGACGGGATGATGGGCGGGCCAGAGACGACGGGGTCGGCGAGCGGACGTGGAACTGTCAGGATTGAAAACTTCAGGTTCGAGCCGACGGTGCTTAACGTGACACGAGGCACTGTGGTCAAGTGGATGAACGAAGACGGCGCTCCACACACCGCCACAGCCGACGACGATCGCTTTGACACTGGCCGCCTCGATAGAGGTGAGTCAGGCGAGACCAGCTTCGACACGCCTGGTACATACGAGTACAAGTGTGACTTCCACCCATCGATGCAGGGGCGAATCATAGTGTTGAATGCGGGTCCATAGCCGGCAGCGAGGGCGAAAACGCAGCAGCGAGCCGGCGGCCTCTATGAGGCGCGGGTCTTCCGCCAGGTGGGGAGGTCGAGCAGATGGCGGAGGTTGGTGAGAGCGCGGAAATGGATGACGCGGACGGCGCCGACGGACTTGCCGAGGACCTGGGCGATGTCCTGGTAGCTGAGGTCGTCGATGAAACGCATGACGATGACCTGGCGCTGCTCCCCTGGAAGGTGTCGTACTTCATCCCAGACACGCTGGCTGTCGTCTTTTAGTTCGCAGGAGTCCTCGGGCGAGTATGCGGTGCCTTCGGCCTGGAGGGCTTCAGAGAGCTGGGCATGGCGGTTGTTCTTGGCGGCTTTTTTGTGATTGATCGTCAGGTTGCCGGTGATGCGGAGCAGCCAGGCAGCGAAGGGTACACCGCGGGCCTGGTAGCGTGGGATGGCCTGAAGGGCGTTGAGGAAGGTTTGCTCGGTGAGGTCTTCGGCGAGAAGGGGGTCGCCGGTGAGAAAGAGGGCGTGCTTGAGAACTCTGAGTCTGTAACGCTCATAGAGGGCGCCAAAGGCGTCGCGGTTGCCGGAGGCGGCGAGGGCGATAAGTTCGTGATCGTGATCGGTCTCTGCGAGGATAGACCGCCGCATATACCCCTCCTTTTGTGGGCTCGCATGCGCGGCTGCCGTCTTCTGGTCCTTGAGACCTCCCGCGGGGAGCCACCCCTCTGGGGCCCATGGTCTCAATGTTTCTTTACGTATTCTAAACGGAAGTTATAGTGGCGTCAAGAGTTTCTATAATAAATATGTAGGAATTGGGATTCTGATATTGATTTGTAACCCTGCCGCCCGCCTGGGCGCTCGAGACGCGCCTTCGGGGCGTCTCTACGCGGGCGTTGATCACCCTAAATCGCGTTGCGCGGCGCAGACTGTTGACACCCCAGCGATGGGTGTCCTAATAATGTGCTGATTTTCGGAAGGGGGCCCGCTCATGGAG
>JBOGJK010000683.1:0-12700 GCA_050745345.1 Thermoanaerobaculia bacterium | reverse complement strand
CTCGGTGTCCAGGCGACGACTGTGGTCTCCGCGGAAGTTGCCGGCCGGGCGCTCGAGGGTCTTCGTTACCGACACTCTCTGCCACCGGAAATGCGCGGCGAGTTGACCCCCGAGGAGGAAGCCCGATCCTTCCGCTTCGTCCTCGGCGACTACGTGACCGTGGACGCTGGAACCGGCCTCGTACATACCGCGCCCGGCGCCGGCGAGGACGACTTCCGGACCGGTCAGCGCGAGAACCTTCCGATTCTCTCCCCGGTGGACGAGGCGGGGCGGTTCACGACGGTCGCGAAATACAAAGGGAAGAGAGTTCTCGACGCCAATCCGGAGATCATCGAGGATCTGCGGGCCGGCGGCGCTCTCGCAGGCTATGAGCCTGCGTTCCGCCACGAGTACCCGCACTGCTGGCGTTGCAAGAAGCCGGTCATCTTCCGGGCCACCGTGCAATGGTTCGTGCGGCTCGACGACCCGAAGACCGACGTGCGGCAGCGAGCGCTCGAGGCGATCTCGAAGGTGAGCTGGGTTCCGGCCTGGGGCCAGGCGCGGATCGCCGGCATGGTCGAGAGCCGACACGAATGGGTCATCTCGCGGCAACGCAAGTGGGGCTCGCCGATCACGCTGCTCTACGCGATCCAGAACGGCGAGCGCTCGGCCGTTTACCCGTGGCCGGACGACCCCGCGGAGCAGCGCAAGTTCTTCGACCACGTGGTCGCGATCTTTCGCGGGGAGGGGGGTGACGCCTGGTTCGCGCGCCCGGCCGAGGACTTCCTGCCCTCGGGAGCGGACCGCCGCGGCTTCGAGAGCTTCGAGAAGGAGACCGACATCCTCGACGTCTGGTTCGACTCGGGCGTCTCGCACCTGGCGGTCCTGCGGGACGGGGAGTGGCCGGAGTTGAAACGCTCGGACCCGGGCCCGCCGGCAGACCTCTACGTCGAGGGGCACGACCAGTACCGGGGATGGTTCCAGTCTTCCCTGCTGACCTCGGTCGCGCTCTTCGGCGAGCCGCCCTACCGCGAAGTCGTCACGCACGGCTTCTTCCTGGACGCCGGACGCAAGATGTCCAAATCGCTCGGAAACGTGATCGATTCCCAGGACCTCGTTGCCCGGTACGGCGCCGACATCGTGCGGCTTTGGGTCTCGAGCCTCGACTACCGCGACGACATGCCGATCTCCGAGGAGATCCTGTCGCGGTGCGCGGAGGGGTACCGCAAGATCCGGAACACCGCCCGGTACCTCCTCTCGAACCTGTACGATTTCAATCCACCCGCGCACGCCCTGCGGCCCCCGCGGCTCCACCCGCTCGACCGCTGGGCTCTCGGGGAGGCTCGCGCGCTCGCCCGCCGCCTCGCCGAGGCCTACGAGCGATACGAGTTTCACGTCGTGTACCACTCGCTCGTCAACTTCTGCGCGACGACGCTGTCCGCCTTCTATCTGGACATCGTCAAGGACCGGCTCTACGCCTCCCACCCCGCCTCGCCCGAGCGCCGCTCGGCTCAGACCGCCTTCCACCGAATCGCGCGCGCCCTCGCGACCCTCTCCGCCCCGGTCCTCCCCTTCACCGCCGAGGAGGTTTGGAAGGAGCTGCCCGGGCCGAAGGAAGAATCGGTCCACCTGGCGCGTTTCGAGACGCTGGGCGACCTGCCGGAGCAAGTGCCGTCGCCCGAGTCCTGGGAACGTCTGACACAGTTGCGGGAAGAGGTGGCCGTGATGCTCGAGGAGGCGCGCCGCGAAAAACAGATCGGGTCCTCTCTCGAGGCGGCCGTCCTGCTGACCTCGACGGCCGAGCTCGAAAGGGACCGCGCCGCCGCGGGCGCCGGGGGCTCCGGGCTCGCGGACCTCTTCATCGTGTCGGAGGTCTCGCAGGCCTCGGCCCGGGAAGGCGACGGCTTCCGGGAGTCGCGGGCCTACCCGGGCGTACGGCTCAAGTTCCGGAAGGCCGCCGGCCGCCGCTGCGACCGCTGCTGGAAAGTCACACCCGAGGCCGAGCCGGAGGGACTCTGCCGGCGCTGCCGCGAGGTCCTGGCCTCCCTGCCCGGCGCCGCCGCCGGAACGACGCGATGATCGGTGGCGCGAAGCTCCGGGAAAGCACGATCTACCGGGCCGGATACCTGGTCGTCTCGCTCGCGGTGCTGCTGCTGGACCAGTGGACCAAGGGGATCGTCACGCGCGCCTTCGACGTTCACCAGTCGGCTGGCGTCATCGCCGGGTTCTTCGACATCACCTACGTGCGCAACAGCGGAGCGGCCTTCGGCCTCTTCGCCTCCGTGGACTCCTCGCTCAAGGCGATCCTCTTGAACAGCGTCGCCGTGCTCGTCTTCCTGGTCGTCTCCGCCTACGCCCTGCGCTCCTCTCACCGGTCGGTCCGCCTGCAGGTCGGCTTCGCCCTGATCCTCGGGGGCGCCGTCGGCAACCTGCTCGACCGCGTGCGCTTCGGCTACGTCGTGGATTTCCTCGACTTCTCGATCTCGGCGCACCACTGGCCCGCCTTCAACGTCGCGGACTCGGCGATCTGCGTCGGCGTGGGGCTTCTCTTCCTGGACATGCTGCGCAACGAGAACGAAGAGGCCGCGGGCCCGGAACCGCGCGCCGGAGCCGGGAGCTAGGCGATTCACCCCCGTCTCGTCCAGATCGGGTCCTTCTACCTGCCGACCTACGGCGTGATGCTCGCCGTCGCCTATCTGACGGCGATCTGGTGGCTGCGCCGCAAGGCGATCGCCGAAGGTCTGCCGGAGCAGAAGATCCTCGACTTCTCGCTCTACGTTCTGGCCTCGGCGATCCTGGGCGCCAAGCTCCTTCTCGTTCTCGTCGAGTGGCGCCACTACCTCGATCGCCCGGGGGAGCTGGTCGAGGTCCTTCGCTCGGGCGGCGTCTTCTACGGCGGACTGATCTGCGCCTCGGTGGTCGGCATCTGGTACCTGCGCAAGCACGGCCTGCCCGCCTGGCGGGTCGCCGACATGGGGGCGCCGGCGATCGCGCTCGGCGAAGGGATCGGGCGGTGGGGGTGCCTGGCCGCCGGCTGCTGCTACGGCAAGCCCTTCGACGGCCCCTTCCACGTCACCTTCACGGACCCCTTCGCGAACCAGGCGGTCGGTACGCCCTTGAACGTCCCGCTCCACCCCACACAGATCTATCTCTCCGTCAACGCGTTTCTGATGTTCCTCGTCCTGCGGTGGGCCTACCGCCGCCGCACCTTCGACGGAGAGGTCTTCTGGCTCTACCTCCTCCTCTACTCGATTTCGCGCGGCATCATCGAGATCTGGCGGGGAGACCTCGTGCGGGGCTTCGTGATCCCGGGCCTGCTCTCGACCTCGCAGTTCATCGGGCTTCTCACCGCGATCGCGTCTCTCGGGATGCTGGCCTATCTCTCGCGCCGGAGTCGCGCGGAGGCGTAGGAAAGTCGGCAGTCAACAGTCGACAGTCGACAGGAAAGATCCAACACCGTTGACTGTTGACTGTCGACTGTCGACTATCCCCGAATGACTCGCCGCTTCCAGGTCGGCGCGCCTTCGGCCGGCACGCGGCTCGACCTCTTCCTCGTCTCGGCCTGTTCGGACCTGTCCCGCTCCCGGATCCAGAAGCTGATCGAGGAGGGCGCGGTGCGCCTGTCCGGAGCGCCGGTCCGGCGCTCGTATCTGGTCCACGCCGGGGACGAGGTGGAGATCGAGGTGCCGGAGCCGAAGGCCGTCGCGCTCGAGCCGGAGGAGATCCCGCTCTCGATCCTCTACGAGGACGAGCACCTGCTCGCGATCGACAAGCCCGCGGGGCTCGTTGTCCATCCTGCGCCCGGCCACGCCTCGGGCACGCTCGTCAACGCGCTCCTCTATCACGTCCGGGACCTGAAGGGGATCGGCGGGGAGCTGCGCCCTGGAATCGTGCACCGGCTCGACCGCGACACCTCGGGCGTGCTGCTGGTCGCCAAGACCGACCTCGCGCACGCGTCGCTCTCTCGCCAGATGAAGAAGCGCTCGATGCGAAAGGAGTACCTCGCCCTGGTGGCCGGTGTGCCGCGTGTCCGCAAGGGAGAGGTCGCCTTCGCGATCGGCCGCGACCCGCGCGACCGGAAGCGCATGAAGGCCTTCCGCGCGGCCGAGGAGCCTCCGGCCGGCGCCCGCGAGGCCCGCACCCTCTACGAGATCGAGAGAGACTGGTTCCCGCTCGGGTTGACCCTCCTGCGCTGCCGGCTCGCGACCGGCCGCACCCACCAGATCCGCGTGCATCTGGCGGCCTCGGGTCTGCCGGTGGTGGGCGACCCGGTCTACGGCCGTCCGAGGTACGACCGGGTCCGCGACCCGGTTCTCAAGGAGCGCCTGGCCACCTTCCCCCGCCAGGCGCTCCACGCCGAGCGAGCGGCCTTCCGGCATCCGGCCTCCAACGAGCCGCTCGAGATTGTCGCGACCCTGCCGGAAGACCTTCGGGAGCTCATCGCGAAGATCGAGGAAGCCGTTCCCTGAGCCCAGCGCTCAGGTCCGGACTTCCGGAAGGGCCGCCCCACGGCTTGAAGGCGAGAACCCCACGATCCGCTCGCTGAAGGTGGCGGATCCCGACCGCCGAATTGGACTTAGTATTCCAAGGAAAGGAGGGGAAATGTCGAAGAGAACAATCGTCACGGTGGGGATCCTGCTCGCGGCTCTCGCCGTGGGCGCGCCGGCCTCATCGGCCCAGGAGGTCAAGGCCTCGGGAATGAACATGTTTGCACCGAAGATCGTCGAAAGCTATCAGCTGGCGGATGGCACGACAGCGAACCGTATGAGCTGGAATGGCTTCATCACGGCGGATGACCCCGCCAACCCCCTTCGGCTGGCGAGCATGTCCTGCTCCGGCCTCGCGGTTGTCCGCAACGACCAGACCGAGGTTCGATCGGCCGGCACCTGCGACTCCGTCGACCGCGACGGCGACGTGGCCTTCTATTGGTGGCGGCACGACGAAAAGGCGGGAGGCCGCTGGGGTTTTCTCGGCGGTACCGGGAAGTGGGCGAACGTGGAGGGTGGCGGTACCTACGAGCCTGCCTACCAGTGGAAGGATGGCCGCATGGGCAACAACTGGAAGGGGAGCTGGAAGACGAAATAGAGACCGCATCGCGCCGGCCCGATGCTCCTCGCTGCCCGTCTCGTGGGGAGGCCGCGCCGCCGCTCGGTCGTTGCGCCCCATGGCGAAGTGGGGCCAGTCCTGAATTGTTGCATTTTCGCATCGGTCCTCGTTTTCAGGACTGACCCTCCTTCCGCCCGGCCGCGAGCACGCCGCCGGAATCACTTGCTGAACGCCCGGACGATCGTGTCGATCGCCGATTGGACGTCGGCGTGCTCCAGGCTCGAGTAGCGCAGGATCTTGTTGCGAGACTTGTCCTTGATGACGTAGCGGCCCCGGTCGAGCGTCACGGTCCATTCGTTCTCGAGGATGAGACCTCCCGAGCTGCCGCCGTAGCGCTTTCCTGCCTCCGCGATCGTCGCTTTCGCCTCGTCCATCAGGTAAGAGAGCTCGTCGGATGCCAGCGTCACTGTGAAGCCTCCTTCGGTCGCGCCGCGACCACCGGGGGAATGCCCGCCTCCTGGACCGCTCGGTTGAACGCCGCGATGTCCCCCTCGAGGACGCCCTGCAACTCCTTCTCGACCCCGTCGAGCTGCCCCCGGATCTCCCGGTAGTAGACCACGGACGCGTCGGTCGGCTTCGCGTCGGCGCTCGAGACGACCGCGGCGAGCCCCGCGAACTGATGATCGAGCGCCGGAGCGAAGTTGAGCACGTCCTGGTTTGCCTTGATGTCGGGATTGACCAGCTTCTTCTCGATCGCCGTCAACTTCTCCGAGAGCGCCTTTCCCTTCGTCCCCAGGTCCCCGGCCTTGCCGAGGCGCTCGGCGTGCTCGGTGACCGCCTGGACCTGGGTTTTGATGTCGCGTATCTGCCGGACGTCCTCGTGCGTCGCGGAGAGGCCGTCGCTCGTGTCGCGCAACAGCTCGAACTGGCGCTTGAGATCCTCCGGCGAGGCGGCGATCCCGGGGCGCGGGATGACGAGGAAAGGCTGGCTCCGGGTCAGGCTGCCGAGCTTCACGCGCGCCGCGTAGGTTCCCGGAGCCACCATCGGTCCGCGGTCGTTCCCCCAGATGATGGCCTTGGGCAGCAGCGTCGGTCGCAGGATCCGCATGTCCCAGACGAGGCGGTTCAAGCCCGCCTTCGGCTCGAGCGGCTTGTCCTCGCGCTTGTCCCGCTCCCGTTCCGCGTCCTCCTCCTTCTCCTTCTTCTCGCTCGCGTAGGTCCGCAGGACTTTCTCGCCGTCAAGGATCTCGACGGTCAGAATCTCCTTCTCCGTCGGCTTCTCCTTCAGCCAGTAGGAGATCAGCACTCCCGACGGCGGGTTCTTGCCCCGGTCCGCGGGCGTCGACTCCTCCTCTCCGCCGAACTCCGGTCCCGACGGAAACCGCACGGAAGGCCGCGGCTCGAAGACCCGGAGCGCCTCGCCGCGCACGGCGTCGCGGTACTCGCGCAACGGCGTCAGATCGTCAAGGATCCAGAAGGAACGCCCTTGTGTGGCCACGACGAGGTCGCCCTCCTTCACGGCCAGGTCGGTGATGGGCACGACCGCCAGGTTCCTTTGGAACGGCTCCCAGTGCGCCCCGTCGTCGAAGGAGACGAAGAGGCCGAACTCCGTACCGGCGTAGAGCAGTCCCCGGCGCGCGGGGTCCTCCCGCACGACCCGCGTGAAGCAGCGATCCGGGATGCCGGCCAGGATCTTCGTCCACGTCCTGCCGTAGTCGTTCGTCCGGTAGAGATAGGGCCGGAAGTCGTCGAACTTGTACATGGTGGCCGCGAGGTAGGCCGTGGCCCGGTCGTGCGGCGAGGCCTCGATCGCGTTGATCTGGATCCACTCCGGGATCCCTTTCGGGGTCACGTTCTGCCATGTCTTCGCGCCGTCGCGCGTGACGTGCACGAGCCCGTCGTCCGTCCCGGCCCACAGCAGCCCGGCCTCTAGCGGCGACTCGGCCAGCGCGAAGATCGTGTCGTAGACCTCGACTCCCGTGTCGTCCTTGGTGATCGGACCGCCCGACTTCTCCTGCTTCGACCGGTCGCTTCGCGTCAGGTCGGGAGAGACCTCCTCCCAGGACTGCCCCTCGTCGCGGCTGCGCAAGAGGAGCTGCGCCGCGTGGTAGAGCGTCTTCGGGTCGTGGCGGGAGACGAGGATCGGCGCGTTCCACTGGAAGCGGTATTTGAGGTCCTTCGGCGCCTGGCCCACCGCGAGCTGCGGCCAGGCCACGATCTCTCGCTCTTCGCCGGTGCGGTGGTCGTAGCGCGTGATGTGGCCGCCGTAGGAGCCGGCGTAGACGATGTCCGGATCCCCCGGCTTCGGGGCGATCCAGCCGCTCTCCCCACCCCCTACCGGGTACCAGTCGGTCACGCCGATGTCACGCCCGCGCCCGCGGCTCGCGATGGCGACAGTCGTGTTGTCCTGCTGGGCCCCGTAGACGCGATAGGGGAAATGGTCATCGGTCGTGACGCGATAGAACTGGGCCGTCGGCTGGTTCATCAGCGTCGACCAGGTCTTCCCGCCGTTGAACGTGACGATCGCCCCACCGTCATTGCCCTCGATCATCCTCTGCGGGTCGTCGGGATCGATCCAGAGGTCATGGTTGTCCCCGTGGGGCACGCGGATGGTGTCGAAGGTCTTGCCGCCGTCGTCAGACCGGAAGAAGCCGACGTTCAGGACATAGACCGAGTCGGCTTTCCTCGGGTCCGTGTAGATCTTCGTGTAGTACCAGGCGCGCTGGCGGAGCTTGTTCTCCGAGTTGACCCGGGCCCACATCTGCCCGCCGTCTTCGGAGCGGAAGACGCCCCCCTTCTCCGCCTCGACGATCGCCCAGACCCGCTCGGGCCGGGCTGCGGAGACCGCCACGCCGACATTGCCGACGATCCCCTCCGGCAGGCCGCCGGAAAGCTTCTTCCAGGTGTCGCCGCCGTCGGTGGATTTGTAGAGTCCCCCCTCCGGACCGCCGGAGGAGAGCGCCCAAGGCTTGCGGTGGACCTGCCAGAAGCCGGCGTAGAGGATGCGCGGGTTGGACAGGTCCATGCAGAGCTCCGAAGCCCCCGTCCTTTCCGAGACGAAGAGGACTTTCTCCCAGTTCTTGCCGCCGTCTTTCGACCGGAAGATGCCGCGCTCGGGGTTCGGTCCCCAGACGTGTCCCTGCGCCGCGACGTAGACGAGGTTCGGGTCCTTCGGGTGCACGCGCACCCGCGAGATCTGGTGGGTATTGGCGAGGCCCACGTTGACCCAGCTCTTCCCAGCGTCGGTGGACCTGTAGACGCCGTCCCCGGCGGAGACGTTGCCGCGGATGGCCGATTCCCCCATCCCGACGTAGACCACGTTCGGGTCCGACTCCGCCACCGCGATCGCCCCCACGGAGCCGCTCTTGAAGTCCTTGTCGGAGACGGCGGTCCAGTTGGATCCGCCGTCTGACGTCTTCCAGACGCCGCCGCCGGTTCCGCCGAAGTAGTAGACGAGCGGCTGCCCGCGGACCCCGGCCACGGCGTCCACCCGCCCCCCGCGGAACGGCCCGATGTTGCGGAACTCCATCCCGCCGTAGACAGCCGAGAGGCTCTGGTCGGGAGCCTTCTTCTCCTCCGCCCCAGCGGCCGAAAGGCATGCCAGCAACGCAGCCAGAACCACGGCAATCCGGGTCGGCATCAGTCTTCGCCTTACGCCTCACGCCTCACGCCTATTCATGCGTATCGATCTGCGCCTTCTGCAGCCTCCCCGAGAAGTCGACGTAGATCGACTTCCACTCGGTGAAGACGTCGAGGCCCGCGATGCCCGCCTCGCGGTGGCCGTTGCCCGTATTCTTCATACCGCCGAAGGGCAGGTGCACCTCGGCGCCGATCGTCGAGGAGTTGACGTAGAAGATCCCCGTCTCGAACTCGCGCATGGCGACGAAGGCCTTGTTGACGTCGCGGGTGTAGATCGAGCCCGAGAGGCCATATTGCACCGAGTTGGCGATCCGGATCCCCTCCTCCAGAGAGGCGATCGGCACGACCGTCGTCACTGGGCCGAAGATCTCCTCGCAGGCGATCCGCATCGTCGCGTCGGCGTCGGCGAAGATCGTTGGTTCGAAGAACCACCCCTTCGCGAGCTTGCCCTGCGTCAGCTTCTCGCCTCCGGAGAGGAGCTTGGCTCCCTCCTGCTTCCCGATCTCGACGTAGCGGGCGACACTCTCGCTCTGCTTCTCGGAGACGCAGGGGCCCATCTCGACGCCCGGCTCGAGGCCGTTGCCGACGCGCAGGGCCTTCGCCCGCGCGACCAGCTTCTCGAGGAAGGGGCCGTAGACCTTCCGGTGCACCAGCAGACGCGAAGAAGCCGTACAGCGCTGTCCCGTGGTGCCGAAGGCTCCCCAGATCGCCCCGTCCACGGCCAGGTCGAGATCGGCGTCGTCCATGACGAGGATCGCGTTCTTGCCCCCCATCTCCAGATGCACACGCTTGAAGGTCGGCGCGCAGGCGACCGAGATGCGGCGGCCGACCTCGGTCGAGCCCGTGAAGGAGACGACCTTGACGTCGGGATGCGAGACGAGGGGATCTCCCACCGCGCCCCCCGAGCCCATGACGACGTTGAAGACGCCGGGCGGAAGCCCCGCCTCCTCGAAGACCCGGGCAAGGGCGGCGACCGAGGCCGGCGTGTCGGTGGCCGGCTTGATGACGATCGTGTTGCCGGCGATCAGGGCCGCCATCGACTTCCAGGCAGGGATCGCCATCGGGAAGTTCCACGGGGTCACGAGCGCGCAGACGCCGATCGGCTGCCGCACGCACATCGCGAACTTGTTCGGGAGCTCCGAGGGGGTCGTAAAGCCGAAGAGGCGCCGGCCTTCGCCCGCGGCGAGGAAGGCCATGTCGATCGCCTCCTGCACGTCGCCGCGGGTCTCCGCGAGGACCTTCCCCATCTCGCGCGTCATCAGCCGCGCCAGCTCCTCTTTGTCGCGCTTAAGGATCTCGCCCGCGGCGTAGAGGATTTCGGCGCGCCGCGGGGCCGGCGTGTCGCGCCAGGACGGGAACGCCCGGCGCGCCGCCGCGACGGCCGCCTCGACGTCCTCCCGCCCGCTGTCGGGGAAAACGCCGACGAGGTCGTCGCAGTCCGCCGGGTTGCGGTTTTCGATGGTCTTTCCCGAGGCGGACGGGATCCACTCGCCCCCGATCGAGTTTCCCTGCATCCGGACCGCGAGCTCGGTCGTCAACCGTTGTCCTCCGCCGGCTCCGCGCGGGAAGAGAGTGTCCGGGTCGCCGCGTCGGAGGGCATCACGACCCGACCCTGGATCTGCGCTCCCTCCGCCATGACGATGCGGGGCGCGTGGACGTTGCCCTGCACGCGGCCGGACGGGAGCAGCTCCGCCCGCTCGGAAGCCAGGACCTGGCCGTGGACGCGGCCGCCGATGATGACGGATTTCGCCTGGAGGTCCCCCTCGACTTCGCCGCCGGCCGAGACGATGACCTTTCGCTCCACGTGGATCTTCCCTTCGAGGCGGCCGTTGATCAGGACGTCCTCGTCCCCGGAGACGTCGCCGACGACCCGCGCCCTCGAACCGATGACGGTGGCGGGGACGGGGGCGGGGGCGGACGGTGAAGCCGGCGTGCGTTCGGGGCGTTCGGGGCGATCCGGGAATGCGGGGGACGGCACCGGGGCGGGCGTATCGGGCTTGCCAAAGAAGGCCAAGGGTTCCTCCAGTGAAAGGAAAGAGTATAGCTGAGGGTCAGGCATGCACACTTGCATCCGCTCACGGTCAGAGCCGTCGGCGCCTCGCTAGAATCCCCGGCGATGGACGCGAACCTCCCGGGCTGGGTCTCTCCCGCGATCATCGCCGCCGGGTTTCTGCTCCTCCTCTTCGCCGAGCTTCGGTGGCCTCTCCGCCGCGAAGTGGAATCGAAGCCGCGCCGCGTCGCGCGGAATCTCGCGGCCGCGGGATTCGCGTTCGCCGCCCTGACGCTTCTGCAGACGCCGATCTTGATCCCCGTTTCGCGCTGGGCGATCCAGCACCGCATCGGGCTCTTGAACCTGCTCGGTCTGGACGGTCCCGTTCGCGTCGTCCTCGGAGCCCTCCTGCTCGACTACACGCTCTGGCACTGGCACTGGATCAACCATAAGGTTCCGTTCTTCTGGCGGTTCCACCTCGTGCACCACGTGGACCTCGACCTCGACGCCTCGACCGCGCTCCGGTTTCACTTCGGAGAGTTCATCCTCTCGATCGGGTACCGCTTGCTCCAGGTCGTCGCGATCGGCGCGGACCCGCTCTCCGTCACGCTCTGGCAGACGCTTCTCGTCGCGTCGATCCTTTTTCACCACTCGAACCTGCGAATCCCGATCGAGATGGAGCGCCGGCTCGTGCGGCTGATCGTCACGCCACGCATGCACGGCATCCACCACTCGACCTACGCCAACGAGACCAACAGCAACTGGTCGAGTCTGCTGTCGGTCTGGGACTACTTGCATCGGACCGCGCAGTTGAACGTCCCCCAGGACTCGATTGTCATCGGAGTTCCGGCCTACCAGGAGAAGCAGGACGTCACGCTCGGCAAGGTCCTCACGCTCCCCTTCGAGAGGCAACGCGACGACTGGGCGGGCCTCGGAGGCGCGCCGCGAGAGCGCCCGCACGACCCGCAAGACCGCAATGAGTTGAGCGCCTGAAGGCGGCAGGGCGGGATCGGAGAATTGGAGCGGGCAACGGGGTTCGAACCCGCGACATCCAGCTTGGGAAGCTGACGCTCTACCAGCTGAGCTATGCCCGCTCGATCGCCCGGAATATAGCGAAAGCGGAGGACGGAGGCAACGGGTCGGCGCAGCCACGTGCGGCCAGAGGAGGGCGCGGCTCCTCCGGAGTCAGGGCACGGCGGCGGCGCGCAGGAGCCGCAGCTTCGAAGCCATGCGCGGCAGCCGGATCTTCGCGAAGAGATGTCCGTTGACGTAGAGGACCGGCACCGAATCGCCGTAGCGCCGCTCGAGCTCGGGATTCGAATCCACGTCGATGACCTCCCACTCGTGCGCCCGATCGCCGAGAAGGACGTCCACCTCCCGCCGCATCTCCTGACAGAGATGGCAGTCCGGCCGAGAGAAGAGCGTCAAGAGGATCACGCCGGCTCCGCCCCCGCTTGCGATCCGTGCGCCACTCGGAGCACGTAGTCGAACCCGGAGAGGATCGTGCCTGTTGCCGCGGCGCCGAAGCCGACGAGGACCACGGGGCGCGGCCAGCTCCATACGTTGGCGCAGAGGACGAACAACACGGTCACGATCAGCGTGACAGTCGTCACCTTCCCGAGCCAGCTCGGCGGGAAGCGGCGTTTGCTTCCGGAGAGGATCAAGAGCAGCGCGACGAGCAGAAGCAGGACGTCACGCGAAATCACGAGCACTGCGAGCCAGACCGGCACCTTCACCGCAGCGGGATAGGACGGCACCGCCAGAAAGAGGTAGGAGCTCATCAGGAGCAGCTTGTCGGCGATCGGATCGAGGTAGGCGCCGAGCGCGGAGTTCATCCGGAACCGGCGGGCGAGATAGCCGTCCACGCCGTCCGAAACGCCAGCGGCGACGAAAAGCACGAGCGCGATCCCGAACCGGCCCTCCGCGATCGCGAGCAGGAAGAACGGAAGCGCCGCGAGGCGCACGAGCGTGATGAAGTTGGGAAGGGTCCAGATGCCCTTCACCGCCGCCGTCCGGACTCTCCCTTGCCGGGGGTGAGGGTGGGAG
>JBOGJK010000682.1:0-4203 GCA_050745345.1 Thermoanaerobaculia bacterium | reverse complement strand
TTCTCTCGCTGGTCGAGGTAGAAGCCGGTCGTCTGCCCGGCGGAGATGTCGGCGAAGAAGCGCAGACCGTTCTCGGTGAACGACGCGAGAACCCCCTCTCCCTCCGGAAGAGGGTCGGTGCGAGGCCTCTTCTCCCTCTCCCCCCAAGAGAGGGCCGGGGTGAGGGCGCTCTGCTCCCTCTCCCCCCGGGAGAGGGCCGGGGTGAGGGCGTGTCTCTCGCCACGATCTCTCTGCGCTCCCCTCTCCCGCACGAGCAGCCGCCCGGGCCCGAACACGTTGCGAGCCGCTTCCTCGAGCTCCCGGCGCCACCTCTCGGTTCCCTCCGTCAGCAGCTCCAGCACCGCCGTGTCACCGTAGACGTCGAGAAGCACGCCGGGGCAGAAGTCCCCCTCGGAGTTCACACCGCGGTACCCGGTCGTATCGGACGGGACGACGGCCTCGCGGAGCTTTCGCGCCGCCTCGAAGCGCTCGCGAAAAAGAATGGCGTCGACCGGACGGCCGTCAAAAATCCAGAGGCGGGCGAGGATCTGGGAGCCGGGCGAGTAGGCGCCTCGCGCGAGGGGCTCGCCGGCGGCGGAGAGGACCTCCGCCATCCCGTCCGAGCCGTCCCCTTCGCGCGCCGCCACCGCCCCCGAGAAGAGCCAGGGATGCCGCCGGAGGACCGACTCCTCGCGGCCGGGCTTGAGCGTCAGCCTTATCAAAACCCCTCGAGGACGTAGAGGTCGCCGGACTTGCGCATGACCGAGAAGTAGACGCGCGTTCCATCCGGCGACCAGCTCGGATAGTCGAGGATGTAGCTGCCCTCCGAGTAACCCGGCAGGAACCGGACCTTCCCGCTCGAGACCGACAGGACAGCCAGACGCTTGTGGTCGCGCAGGAAGAGGATCTCGTCCGGGTTGCGGGGAGACCAGTCCGGGTGAGAGTCCTCCGAGTCCTTCGTCAGCTGTGTGGGTGCCCCCCCCTTCGCCGGCACGATCCAGATCTCGCGCATCGCGCCGCGCTGGGCCTGGAAGGCGATCCGTCTTCCGTCGGGGGACCAGGTGGGATAGTCGGTGTACATCTTGAGGGCGGTGATCGGCTCGACCCCCCCCTCGGCCACCGAGTAGACCGAGATCTCGCCCGGCACCTCCGCGTCGTAGATCCCGACGGCGATCGACTTTCCATCGGGCGACCACGCCTTCGTCGAAGCCCGAACCCCGGTATCCCGCGCGCTCATGCTGCCGATCGCCTGGATCCACAACTGGCCTCCTCGAACGTAGGCGATCTGCCGGCCGTCCGGGGACCACCGGCCCTCCGGTGACTGGGGCTGGCCCGGCGTGAGCTGCGCAAGGAACTTTCCGGACAGATCCACGGTCCAGACGGCGAGGTCGCCGCTTCGGGTCGATTGGGCCAGCAGCGTCTTCCCGTCGGGAGAGAGCCGCGGGAAGTCGCCGCCGCCGGCGCCCGAGGTCACCGGACGAAGCGCGCCCGTTGAGACCGACAGCTCCCAGATGTTGGGCTCGTTTCGCACGGCCGCTATCGCGAGCTTGCGGCCGTCCCGGCTCACGGAGAGGTTCGCGTCCTGGCCCTGGCCGAGCGTGACCCGCACGGGCTCGGCCGCGCGCCCGTCCGGGGAGAAGTCGACCCGCCAGGCGTTCAGGATCCCGTTTCTCTCGCCGGAGAAGAAGATGGTCTTCCCGTCGGCGGACCAGGCAGGCCGGGTCACATAGCCGAAGTCCTTCGTGAGCGCGCGAGAGACCCCTCCCGACGAGGGGACGACGTGCAGGTTAAACGGTCCCCCGATCCCGATCGTGCCCGAACCGCAGGCGACCCAGCGGCCGTCCGGAGACCACGCAGGCTGGAAATGGAAACCCCCGTCCGTGGTCAGGCGCTCGGGCGTGCCCCCGTCCGACGGGATCGTCCACAGATCGACCCTGCCCGCCGTGCGGGACATGTATGCGATTCGCTTTCCGTCCGGCGACCAGGCCGGGTAGTAGCCGTCCTCGACGAGCTTGACCGGCTCGCCGCCCAGGGCCGGCACGAGGAAGATGTCCCCGAGCTTGGCATTCAAGTACGGCTCGAGCGCGGAGATGTTCAACGCGATACCCAGCCGCCCGCCGTGATCCCGCGCGGAGACGAACACGATCTTCGAGCCGTCCGGGGACCAGGCGGGCTGCGCCTCGTCGGCGTCCGTCGCCGCGATGCGGATGGGTTCCCCGCCTGCCAGGGGAAGCACGACGACGTCGAGGTTGCCCCGCTCGTCGGTCGTGTAGGCGAGGAACTTGCCGTCGGGAGAGAAGGAGGGCTCGTCCTCCAGGCCGGGCCCGAAGGTGACGCGGCGAAGGGAGGGAGCCGCGCCCGCGGCCGGCCGCGAGCTCGCCCGCCAGCGAACGGCGAGGTCCGCCAGGCCGACCGCGAGCAGGGCGGCGATCGCCGTGGCCCACCAGCCCGGCCGCCTCGCCTTCGGCTTGCCGACGGCCGGCGCCTCCCCCGAAGCCTCCGAGAGGTGATCGCCGGCCTGCTTGAGGTCCCGCGCCAGATCCCGGGTCGAGGCGTAGCGCTCCTCCGGCTCCTTGGCGAGGCAGCGCTCGACGATCCAGCGCAGAGGCGCCGGGGCCGCGGGCGCCGCGGCCGAGATCGGCTCGGGCTCCTCCCGGATGATCGCCGACAGGGTCTCGACGGCGGTCTTCTTCTGGAAGGCGCGGTTGCCCGTCGCCATCTCGTAGAGGATCGCGCCCAACGCGAACTGGTCCGACCGGAAGTCCAGCGGCTGCCCGCTCGCCTGCTCGGGCGACATGTAGCCGACGGTCCCGAGCACGACTCCCGGCCGCGTGCCCGGGCCCGCCATCGTCGCCAGCTGCGAGCCGCCGTCGTCCGAGGGAATCGCCAGCTTCGCGAGACCGAAGTCGAGGATCTTCGCGAAGCCGTCCTTGTTGACCATGACGTTCTCGGGCTTCAAGTCCCTGTGCACGATGCCGGCCGCGTGCGCCTTGGCGAGGCCGTCGGCGACCTGCGCGGCGATGCCGAGGAGCTTGCGCACGGGCACGGGTCCGGAGGCGAGCAGCTCCCGCAGGGTGCGTCCCTCGACGTACTCCATCGCGATGTAGAGCGAGCCGTCGGCGTCGCCGATATCGTAGACCGTCAGGATGTTCGGGTGGTTCAGGGCCGAGGCCGCGCGGGCCTCCTGCTCGAAGCGCGCCCGCCGCTCGCCGTCTCCGGCGAGATCGGCCGGCAGCACCTTGATCGCGGCCTCGCGCGCGAGGCGGGTGTCCCGCGCGCGGTAGACCTCGCCCATGCCGCCCGCCCCGATCGAGCCGAGGATCTCGTAGGAGCCGAGGCGGGTTCCCGGGACCAGCGTCATGTCGCGGCTAAAAATACACGCAAGTGCCTCGGGGCGATAGTCTTCGCCGCCCCCCTCAACGCATTGGCGCGCGCCTCCGTACAACCAGGCAGACGCACGCGTATCGATCTCCTCCTCCGGCCCCTCGCGAGAGGGGCCTTCTTTTTCCGGCCGGAGCGGGCGCGGACTCCGGTGTACGCTCCCGCGCCGGGAGAACCGCGCATGCGAATCGAGACCTTCCGGATGGAGCGGATGCAGTGCGTCTACGAGAAGGAGGTCGCCTGCGACCTCTCGGAGAGCGGTGTCGCGCCCCTGACGGTCTCGGAGCTGCTCGACGGGGAGCCGCCGGAGCGCCTCCTGGAGACACGGCTCGCCTACCCGCGCTCGGACGGCTCGCGGGAGCTGCGCGAGCGGATCGCCGCCTGGTACCCGGGCGCGGTCTCCGAGAACGTCACCGTCGTCAACGGCGGAGCGGAGGCGAACCATGCCGTGCTCTGGGCGCTGCTGGAGCCCGGGGACAACGCCGCGATCCTGCTCCCCAACTACATGCAGGCCTGGGGCCTCGCCCGGCACTGGGCGAAGGCTTCGGCCTTCCGCCTGCGTCACGACCGGCGCGCGGGACGCTTCGCCCTCGACGTCGAGGGGCTCCGCCGTGCCGTGACGAAGCAGACGAGGGTCGTCCTCGTGACGAACCCCAACAACCCCACGGGCGCCGTCTTCACGGAAGAGGAAATGGACGCGGTCGTCGAGGCCGCGCGGCGGGTCAAGGCGTGGCTCGTGGCCGACGAGATCTATCGCGGCGCGGAGCTTTCGGGAGGCACCTCACCGACCTTCTGGGGACGTTACGAGAAGACGATCGTCACCTCGGGGCTGTCCAAGGCCTT
>JBOGJK010000681.1:0-14017 GCA_050745345.1 Thermoanaerobaculia bacterium | reverse complement strand
GGCGAGACTCTCGGAGGTATACACGACGGGAGTCCCGCGGAGACTCCACCTGCCCCCGGTAAGGCGAGACCCCCCGCCGTCGAAGGAGGCGTGGCGTCCGCTCGTCAGCCGCCAGACTTTCAATCGCTAGCTGTAAACGCCGTAGGCGATGCGAAGCAAGAGATCCTCGACCTCCCGAGCGCCGACTTCCGTATCGAGGCGCGCGAGAGGAGCTTCGCCGGCCAGCGCCCGATTCGGGGCTTGAAGCCAGCGCACGGCCTTTCGCGTCGATCCGAGCGCCTCCTCCGCAAGCGCGCCGATCCTCGCCAGGCGCACCAGACGGTCCGACTCGGCCGTGTGAAATCGCTTCTCGTGCTTTCGCCGGGCCAGAGTCCGGGCGGGAAGATCGAGAAGCCGCGTAATGAGCTCCGTCTTGATCTCGAACCGGACCCGGATCGCATCGAAGGAGGTGTACGAGAGACCGATTCGGGTCGCCGCGATCAAGTCTTCCGGCGTTCGGACCCGGATCTTGAGGACCTTCCTGCCACCGAGGGCGTCCGCAATGCGAGACGGGGCGCTCTTGAGAGTCTCTGTCATATGGCATCGATTATATGGCCATATGGCATAGTTGCCGAACAGGATGCCAAGACGCCTCCTTCTCCCCCATCCTTCTCGCCGCACGAGTCGGGCAGCGGTGAGGCGACGCTTGGCTACTACCCCTTGAGGCAGAGGGTCAGGCTGTGCCCTGCGCCCCATTCGGTTTCAGGCTCCGCCAGCGGCGCCCTAAGACCGCGTCTCAGCGAGATCTGAGAAAGTCCCCGGGCGTTTGCACCAGGAGGTCGCCTGCCCTGCGACCCAGCAGACGTCCGAAATCGCGAATGTCTCCCGTCAACAAATGCGTCGCCCCGCATGCGATCGCCGCCCGGAGGATCGGTTCGTCTTTCTCCGGCAGCCGGACGCCGGCGGGCAGAATCGCCCCGGGAGCCTCCGGCACGATCTCGACCGATGCGAGGAGCCTCTCGAGGCCCGCGCGGCGCTCCGCTGTATCCAGGTTCCGCCGCGCCTCCTCGGCTGCGTAGCCGGAGGTCAGCAGCTCGACGCCCGATGCCTGCCAGAGCGCCAGGAGGCCTGCGCCCTCGCGGTACGCCGCGGAGAACAGCACGTTGGCGTCGAGAAAGACGCGAGGCATCCGCCGTCAGCGCTTCGGGGTGCGCCGGCGGCGTACCTTCCGCGGATCGATGCCCAGCCTCCGGACGTCTCCTTCGGCCCTCTCGAGGTCTTCCGCGTTCACCGCATTGGCGAGCAGGAACTCGGCCTTGCGCTCGGGCGAGTAGATCTCCACGGGAACCACAGCCGCAGGCCGAAGCAGGACTCCGTACTCCGCTTCCTCCGCGACGACCATCGTCCGCTCTTCGAATCCATAGCGCTTTCGAAGCTTCGCCGGGAGGACGATCGTGCCGCGTTTGCCGATCCGGATCGGTTCGCTCACGGTTCGGATCATAGCAGATTTTCAGATATTCAGAGTCTCTGAACCCACCCGGTAAGAGGATTCCTGCGACAGGCGTTACCGTTGACTGTCGATCCGCCGTTTACCATCCTCCAGATAGACCTTCATCCCGACCCTCTCCCAGAGGGAGAGGGAGTAGGCGCCAATTCCCTCTCCCCCTCCACGGGGAGAGGGGTAGGTGAGGGGGTGCAATTGCGCATGCATGACCCAATATCTCCGCGCGATGACCGGCGCCTCAGCGCCGCTGCTTCTTCCACACGCGCGTATCAAACGCGAAGGGGATCGGATCCCGCACGACGAACTTCGAAAAATTCGGGTGCCTCGGGTTCAGAAGCAGGTTCGACTCTTGCGGCACGACGGCCGATGGTACTCGGAGAACCGCGGTCTCGAGCGAATTCGCCCAGTTGGTGCCGAGGATGGCGAGCTGCGGGGCCGCTGGAAATCGACGCCAGTTCTTCGGCAGCTCATCGGCCGACACGATCTTGATCGCGACCCGATCGGGAATCACAGCGGCGATTGCGACGAGATCACCGGGCGCCGTTCCCGGGTCCACGTTGACCAGATACTCGAGTGCCGCCAACGCGAGACTCTCGGAGGCGTACACGAGAGGAGTTCGCCGAAGATTCCATCTGCCCCCGGCAAGGCGAGACCCCTCGCCGTCGAAGGAAACGTGGCGCCCGCTCGTCAGCCTCCAGACTCTCAATCGCTAGCTGTAGACCCCGTAAGCAATGCGAAGCAGGAGATCCTCGACCTCGCGAGCGCCGACATCCGTATCGAGGCGCGTGAGCGGAGCTTCGCCGGCCAGCGCGCGATTCGAGGCCTGAAGCCAGCGCGCGGCCTTTCGCGTCGATCCGAGAGTCTCCTCCGCGAGCGCGCCGATCCTTGCCAGGCGCATCAGACGGTCCGATTCGACTGTGTGAAACCGTTTCTCGTGCTTTCGCCGGGCGAGCGTTCGGGCTGGAAGATCGAGAAGCCGCGTCATGAGCTCCGTCTTGATCTCGAACCGGACCCGGACCGCATCGAAGGATGCGTACGAGAGGCCGATACGGGTCGCCTCGATCAAGTCCTCCGGCGTTCGGATTCGGATCTTGAGAACCTTCCTGCCGCCGAGGGCATCCGCAATGCGAGACGCGGCGCTCTTGAGGGTCTTTGTCATATGGCACTCATAGTACAGCCATATGGCAGAGCTGTCAAACAATGACTAATTCAGCCGCTCAGAGAGGGCTCTTCTGCTTCTCGAGAACGCCCGGATCACCCCTTCTTTTCTGCCCCGGCCTTCGCTTTCGTTCGGATGAACGCGTAGTTCACGTTCGGCAACGAGTTGAACTGGGCAGCCTGCGTACAAGACTCCTTCGCCTTCTCCTTGTCGCCTTTCCCCTGGTAGGCCTGGCAAAGGCGGTAGAGGTTGTAGGGGTCCTGCTGATTGGACTGCCGCAGCTCGGCCACGGCCTTGTCGTAGTCCTTCTCGGCGAGCGCGATGGTGCCGTCGAGCTCGTGGGCCTGTTTCGCCTGAGCCGGGTTCTTCGATGCCCCGGCGCCTTTCCGGAATTCCTCCGCCTCGCGCTTCGCCGCGGCGAAGTCCTTCTTCCCCAACGCAACGCGGGCGAGGTTGTAGCGGTTGACGAGCCTGGCATTGTCCTTGAACTCCTGCGAGAGGTTGGAGCCCTCGACCAACTTCAGGCCGCCCTCGAACTGTCTCCCGGCTTGATCGGGCTTCCCCATTTCCAAGAGGATGTTCCCCTTCAAACCCCGGTCGAAAGCCATCGCCGCAACATCCTTGGTCTTCTCGCCCAGGGCATACTGCTTGTCCACCTCCGCGAGCGCCCTGGCCATCTTGCCGCCATCGATGTCCACGACGGTCAGCGCGAACATCGCGGTCCGGAGCTCGCCGTCATTCCTGGCCTTCTGGGTGATGTTCTGCAGCTCCCCCGCCGCCTGGTCGAGCTTTCCCATGTACAGCAGATCCATGGCGATTCCCTGGTGCGCGTTGACGAAGTTCAGATCGATCGCCAGCGCCTTCTTGTACTGCGCGATGGAGTCGTCGAATCTGCCGATCTTCAGAAGCAGCTCGGCGTAGGAATCGTAGGGGTTGGGGTCCTTGGGGATCAACTCAATGTACTTCTGAAATACCTTCTCGGCGTTCGCGTAGTCGGCGTTTTGCCGGTAGGCGTAGCCCAGGAGGTTGTAGGCGGATGAGTAACTCGGGTCGATCTCCGTGGCCTTCTTATAGTGCTCGATCGCGTTCGGGAAGTCCTGCTGGCCGAAGTAATAGCCGCCCAGGTTGAAATGCGCCCGCTCGTCATTCGGGTACGCCGCGACGAGCTGTTCGAAAAGTTCCTTCTGCTTGACGGCGTTGTTGTTCGCGCCGGCTTCCGTGGCGAGGATGAGAAGCCTCTCTCCGTCGGAAGCCTTGGCCGCCAGGCTGACCGCCCTGTTGAGATGCTCGAAAAACTCTGTGCCCGTCGGCGCCGAGTTGGCCAGACTGAGCTCGGCCCAGGCGAAGCTCGGATCGAGCGAAACCGCCTTTTGAAAATGCTGAATCGAGTCGGTGATCAACAGCTTCTCGGCCATGTCCCGGCCCTGCAGGAATTCGGCCTTCGCCTCGGCTGACGAAGTCGTCACCGGGATCTTTCCACCGCCTGCCGGAGTCGGGGCTTTGGCCTCACCCGCGACCGCGGGGGCCGGAGCCTCCTTCTTCGCGCAGCCGTCGATCGCCAGGCCGGCGCCAACTGCCAAGGTCAAGAGAAGAACGAGGGATGGGTTCTTACGCATCGTGTCCTCCTTCGCGATGTGGAAAACGAGCGTTCCTACCGAATAGATGTGGGTACGTAGACGTAGCCGCGATGTTGCGATGGAAGACCTCGCCGCCGAGCCCATGGAGAGCTCTCCAAGAATCCGAATGCCGTAGCCTGGCTCGGAGCCGGCGTGGAGCAGGTCGCGGCGAGATCCTCTCGAACGTGACGCTCGCCGAGCTCGCGGCGGGCCCTTGACCCGGCACGAGTCCGGTAGGTCCATCGCTTCCACATCGTCAATCTCGACGCCGTCCGGCACCTCCGGCCCCATGACGACCGCCGCCTCGCGATCATACTGCGGGACGGGACCGTGATCATCGCGAGCCGCGCCGCCTCCGTGGACCTCCGTCGCCTGGCCCGGTGAGGGAGCGGAGGGCGACAATCTCCCTCTCCCCCTCGCAGGGGGAAGAGGGGATGGGTGAGGGGTCGGCAGCTCAGCAGCCGATCTCTCTTTCTCCGACTTCCTCTCCCCCTCGCAGGGGGAGAGGGCAGGGTGAGGGGTCAGCCCAACTCTTTCGATCAGAGTGCAATGGCGCTGCTCGCTCCGAATATCTTCCGTTGGCGCAAGAAGATCGGCTGACTGATTTTCTTATATAATAAACGAGAGTGCGGAATCGTGATCTTCAGATGGAACGAATGGAACGAATGGAACGAACAGCATATCGGCGCGCACGGAGTCGGGCCGGAAGAGGCGGAGGAGGTTATCCTGGCCGCGAGATCGCCCTTTCCGCTCTTCCAGGCGAACGACAAGTATCTCGTTTGGGGTCCGACTGCTGGCGGCCGCCTCCTTCAGGTCGTGTTCGTGATTGACCCCGACGCTACGGTGTTTGTGATCCACGCTCGTCCCTTGAACGAGAAGGAGAAGAGGCGATTCCGGAGGAGGATGCGATGAGAAAGAAAGCGCGGTCCGGCCGCAAGCCGTACGACGCGATGAGCCCGTCTGAACTGGCGGAGGCGACTGCGCCCTACGGCCAGGAGATGATCATCGATCAGTTCACGCCCCTGACCGAAACCGCCCGCCGCCGCTGGGAGCAAGCGCGGCGCAAGCCTGGCCGGCCCCGGCGGGGGAAGGGTGTCAAAGTGATATCCGTCAGTGTCGAACAGGATCTCCTTCGGCGCTCGGACAAGCTCGCGCACGCCTTGGGCGTCAGCCGCGCCCGGCTGATCGAGCGGGGCCTGAGGGTCGTTCTCGCGGCCCGGCAGAAATAGCACTGCGTGGTTCAAGCACGCGATCGCGCGGTCTGACCACGCATCCCGAGCGGTTCAACAGCGAAGGCTCGCGGCTACTCCTTGACTCCTCCGGCGGCTACGCATTGCTCGTCGCCGCGACCATGACGCTGGACTCCTTCTCCAGCAAGGTCAATGTTCCAGCGCGCCGCGAGAAATGAGCGGCGGTCCTCAGCGAGACGAGGGCTTCGCACCCTCCCCTGGCACCCTGTACCCGCAGCTGGTCCAGCAGAAACGCCTGCTCGGCGGCCCTAGTCGTCGATGACCTTCGACTGCGGCCGGCCTCCGGCGTGGCCGGACTTGCGGTCAAACCGCAGGAAAACGGGCAGGCCTGAGCGCGTCGCCCACTGGAGCTCGCCGCCATCTTCACCACCTGTTGCGGCGGCACGCACGTGTCTCCTTCTCCCGTCGCGAGCAGAACCGCCGGGTACTTCGTCCCTTCGGTCATCCTCTCGTACGGCGACCACGAACGGAGAAACGCCAACTGCGCCGCGATGGAGCCGTCGCCGTACTCGAGAAAGCCCGCGCCACTTCCCTCTGCCCCTCCAGAGGGAGAGGGGGAGCGCGAGGGGTCTCCCCTCGCCTCACTCCAGCGCCGGCCGCGGCCGCAGGCCGAGACTCGCGGAGCGAGCGGCCGGCAGGGTGAGGGGGTCATCACTCGGGATGGCGCGGAACGATCTCGTCCGGGCTACTGCTTGTCGTAGACCCCGGTGCCCATGACGCTCGTAGTCACCGTGCGGCTCTTGCCGTCGGCCGCGACCACGATGCTGCCGGTCACGGTCACCTTGCCGCCCTTCTTGGCGGTAATCGCCAACGTGTGACCGTCGACCTTCTTGTAGGACCGCGCGTCTGAAGTCGGATCGCCGGTGACCGGGTAGTCCTTGCCGTCGAACTTGCCCGTCCACTCGTTGTGCGCCGCCTTGCCGTCTTTGTCGACGCCATCCACGATCACCCTCACGTTGTCGCCCGCGGCCTCATAGACGACGGTAGTGTTCTTCGTCACTCCCGGGCTGAGCTTCGACTTGGCCTCGTTCAGCTTCCAGGTGCCCATTTGCGGGTCTGCGGCGAAGCACAGAGCGAAGCCCGCGAAAAACGCCGCCAGAGACGCCAGGATCGTCCTTGTCTTCATGTCCCCTCCTTTTTTCCAAGCGGAATCTGCTCCCGAAGTGTTGTGCCGCATTCTATCCCTGCCGCCGGCACATCCATCGACTCACGGGAGAGGGAGAAGCCGCCACTTCCCTCTCCTGGAAAAGAAGGGAAGAAGCCCCGCGCCACTTCCCTCTCCCCCTCTCAGGGGGAGAGGGGTAGGGTGAGGGGGCGCTCGATCGCCACCGCGACACCCCGGTGCTACCTACCGCCGCGAACGCACGTAGGGCATGAGACTCCCCGTCCCCGCGGTAATCCTCCTCACCGCCGCGCTCCTTCTTCCGACTCACGCCCGCCGGAGCCTGACCCCAGGTCCCCACGCCCACCGCCTCGACCGCGCGCCCCCTCGCGAACACCGTCTTGTGAAGGACGCGGGCACGAACGATCCGATCGACGCCGAGACCATCTTCCAGGCGGCGTCGCGCTCGAAGCCCCGCCCCCGAGGGAGAATGCCACCCCGGTGACCCCTTGATCGGCCAGACCCTGTCTCACTACCTCATCGAGAGACGCCTTGGCGCCGGAGGGATGGGCGAGGTTTTCCTCGCGGGCGATCTCGCTCTGGGCCGGCCGGCGGTCGTCAAGGTTCTCGCGCAGCGGCTCTCCTCCCCGCTCCGATCCCGCCTCGTGCGCGAAGCGGAGGCGTGCGCCCGGCTGCAACACCCGGCGATCGCCACGCCCATGAGCGCGTTCGGAGATTTCTCACCCATCTGTCTGAAGTCTCAGAGTCTCACCCTCTTCCACCAACACGCCGATCCTAACGAGAGATCGGACTGACTCCTGCAAGCCCTCGCCGATGTCCGGGCCACGCCGAGCCCAACCGAACAGGCGCGCAACTCGGGCGCTCAATTCATCTGCTTCGATGATGCCGGCATCCTCTACTAGGCGTCGAATCGCCAATTCGATTTCGACCGCAGGAACTTCGTCAACATCTCGCCTTGCTACGTCGTCTGATCCAGGCACCCTTACGGCTGTGAGATCCTGGCCTTGAAGCCACAAGACGCCGCCGGCACGCCGTACGATGGTCTTCCAAGCCAAGTAGTGGAGGCATTTCTCGAACCTCTCTCTTATCCTGGTGCCTGCCCGCTGAACACCCCACGCCTCTCGGAGCCTTCTTAAGACAAGGCTCTCGACCACAGGCCCCTCAACCCTGACGACCTCCGCGACCATTTGAGCTAGGTCGCTGTGTGCTTCGGGCTGATGCATCTCAACGGAGCGGGTAAGTCTGCGCGGTCTCGCTACTTGGTACGGCACCGTCCACTTCGGTGGGGAATCCAGGTCAACTTCGTCAATCACGAGTCTCGGTTGAGCCTGCCCGTCCCGCGTGCCCAAATGCTCGATCCTCGGCGCCAAGACCGCCGCCTCGACCGCCCGCCGAAGCCTCTGCTCCTGCTCCACCCTCGAGTAGAGCCACGACGGTCCCCAGATCCGATGGAGCCTCCACCCAAGTCTCTCCAATACCTCCTGACGAAGGCGATCTCGGTCCCGAGCAACCCTCGACGAATGGTAGGCGGCGCCGTCGCATTCGATCCCCAGTGCGAACCTTCCTCGCTCAGTTGGGTGTCTGACGGCTAGGTCAATCGCCCCTCTCCCCCTCACGGGGGGAGAGGCAGGGTGAGGGGAGCGCCCAGATCCCCTCACCCCCACCCCGGCCGGCGGGGACAGGGCGAAAACGACTCAGGTGCCGAACTTGAAGGGGTTCACGTACGGCACGCCTGTCCGGGCCACATCCCGGACATTGCGCGTCGCCAGCGTCAGGCCATGCACACGGGCCGTCGCCGCCGTCAGGCCATCGACGACCGGAACCGGGTCTGGAACGCTCAGGCGTCCCCACTCTTCGGCGACCGTCTCGTCCACCGGGAGGATTCGGTCCCGATGGCTCGCCACCAGCCTCCGAAGCCAGGCATCCAGGGCGCGGGCGGACCTCCCGTCGCGCCGACGGATTCTCTCGATCCCGCGTCGGATCTCGCCCACCACGAGCGCTGACAGGAAGACGTCCTCGTCGGACACCGCCGCGAACCATCGCGACACCCTGGCATCGCATCGGCGCCCCTTACGGAGCTCCGAGAGGACGTTCGTGTCGACCAAGTAGCTCAAAGGCGGATCCGGCGGCCCAATTCAGGCTCGCGCGAGAAATCCGCGTCCGTGCCGACGGCTGGCATCTCGAGCAGCCGCTGCTTCAAGGTCTTCGTGGCGCGGCCCGGCTTCAGGGCCTCGCGGAGGATCTCTCGGTGTTCCGCCTCCGCGGACCGTCCTCGCCAGGCCGCTCGGATCTTGAGCTGCCGGACCAACTCTCTCTCCAGCTTTCGAACGATGAGCTGCGCCATGGTGGCCTTCCTCCTCGATGATAGCGATGATATCGTATGAGGCTGACCGGAACGGCCGGGCGGCCGTCGGCATCTCTCAGAAACTGGTGACTTCCTCGCGTTCGGATCGTTTCGAAGCCAGAGCCCGCCGACGAATGCCGCCCCGAGTTTCTTTCCCGTGAGGCTCGGCAGCCCTGCTTGAATCGGCGTCAAGCCGGGGCGCGCTTGATCTTGCGGATATTGCAAAATATGCAATACTATGGCCGGTGAGAGGGCCATGAATCAATTGAGAACAGCGAGAGTGAAGGCGGGACTCACACAGGACGAGGCGGCGGCACGCCTCGACCTGTCCCAGCCCTACCTCTCGCAGCTCGAGCGCGGCCAGCGCCGAGTGACCGAGCGGGTTGCCCGAGCGGCGGCGCGGCTCTATGAGCTGCCCCCGACGGCGCTTTCCCTGCCCGCAAGACCCCTGAGGAAGACAGACGTGCGCAGGCTTCCCCGCGAGCTTGCGGCGCTCTCGTATCCGGGTTACGAGCATCTCCGTCCGGCCCCGCCAGCCAATCCGGCTCTCGTCCTCCTGGAGGCTCTCTCGGAGAACGACCTTGACGCCCGCGTCACGGAGGCTCTGCCGTGGGTTCTCGTCCGTTACTCGGAGCTCGACTGGGACTGGCTTCTGACGCATGCGAAGCTTCGAAATCTGCAGAACAGGCTCGGCTTTCTTGTCTCGGTCGCCAGAGAACTGAGCGAACGACACCCGGACCGGTTCGGGGCCGCGCCACGGCTCAGAAAGGCCGAGCGCGAGCTCGAACAGGCGCGCCTGGCTGCGGAGACGACCCTGGGCCGCGATTCGATGCCGCCGGCTGAGAGAGCATGGCTGCGCGCGAACCGCCCGCCGGGGGCCGAGCGGTGGAACGTCCTCACGAGCATGACGGCGGACCAGTTGCCCTATGCCGCGTAGCGCGACGGCCGGCGGCTCCGACCAGCCGCCAGAACCCTGGAGGTCGTTCCTGAAGGCGCTCGACGAGCGGCTGGAGGGAACCGTCGACGCGCATTGCATCGGAGGGTTCGCCGTCACGATGCAGTTCGGAATCTCGCGGGCGACTTCGGATATCGACGTCCTGACCGCAGTCCCGAACCAAGAGCTGGCGAATCTCCAGCGGGTGGGCGGCCAGGGGTCCGATCTTCACAAACGATTCAAGCTCTACCTACAACCCGTGACGGTCGCCTGCTATCCGGAAGACTACGAGCAGCGACTCATCCGGATGTGGCCTCGTTTCAAGCTCGCGCACCTTCGTCTGTATGCACTCGAGTCCCACGACCTCGCCCTGACGAAGCTGGAACGCAACAGCGATGTCGACCGCCAGGACATCCTGGCACTGGCAAAAGCCGGTCTAATCGTCGTGGAGACGATTCGCGATCGGTACGAAAAGGAATTTCGGCCCAACCTCGTCTCGAACGTCGAGAAACACGACCTGACTCTCGAGCTTTGGACCGAGATGTGTTGGCCGCCTGATCGGCACTCAGCCTGAACCTGGTTCGTTCAGGCGCAGACCCTCACCCGGCCGGCCGCGAGATCCTGAACGTACACGCGATTGGCGCGCCCCGGTTCCCGAGCCAGGTACGTGATGGCCTTCCCGTTCGGGAGAAACCGCGCCAAAGAGGGGAAACGGGCCACCCCGGGCGAGCGGACGGCCAGTCACGGCGTTGTTGTACCGTTTCCCGTTAAACACTATAATCGGATGCGTGATCCGGTCTTTCCGCTCGAAAGCGACGGAAGACCTCTTTCATGATCGGGATGTCCCTCGCTTTCGCTCCTTCGAGCGCGTGGCTCGGCGAAAGCTATTGCTCCTGCACCGGTCGGTTTCGCTGCAGGACCTTCGCGTCCCGCCGGGAAATCGCCTCGAGGATCTGAAAGGAAACAGGAAGGGACAGTACAGCATCCGGATCAATGACCAATGGCGGATCTGCTTCCTCTGGCGCGACTCAGACGCCTTCGAAGTCCAGATCGTCGACTACCACTGAGGGAGAGAAGATGGCTGTCAAGCGACTGGAGCCGATTCACCCCGGAGAGATCCTGGAGGAAGAGTTCATGCGTCCGCTGGGTCTCTCGGCCAACGCGCTGGCGAAAGCGCTCGACGTGCCGGTCACGCGAATCTCGGAAATCGTGCGAGGCCGCCGCGGCGTGACGGCCGATACTGCCTTGCGATTCGGGCGCTTTTTCGGAACGAGTCCCGAGCTCTGGCTGGGGCTTCAGTCCGAGTACGACCTGCGCACGGCGAGACGGGACTTCGGGCAATCGATTGAGAATCGGGTTGCGCGGCTGAAGACGCCTCGCGACCGTTACCGAGGCAGTTCCCCCCACGCTTCGGATCGCTCTGAGGTTCGTGAGTCGGCTCCTGCGTATGGCCGGGCGCCGCAGAAGCGGACCCGCGACAGGAGACGGGCCCGCCGACTATCGTGAACCGTTTCCGGAGGGAGAGGGCGTAGGACCGCCATTTCCTCTCCCCCTTGAAGGAGTGGGGTAGGGTGAAGGGGAGACAAGGGGGAGAGGCCCTTGACTCCCGCCCCCTCCCGCGACGAGAGGGAGAGGGAGAAACCTGACGCGCATCCTGGCGTATCCGTTTGTCGAGGAGGGCCCGTCGATGAGGAGATCTCTGCTCGCGGCGGCATTCGCCGTTCAGTCCGCCCGCCTGTTTGCTGGCCCCGAGCCGGGACCTCAGCCGGACCGAAGTCCCGAACGGGTCGAGCTCGCCTCGCCGGAGGTCGTCGCGCCGCTGCAGATGGTCAGGAGCCGGCCGGTCGTGGACGTCACGATCGACGGGAAGGGGCCGTTCCCGTTTGTCCTCGACACGGGCGCCGCCGGGACGGTCCTCGGCGCCGACCTGGTAAAGGAGCTTGAGCTCCCCGTGGTCGGCCAGGTGCGCATCGGCGATCCAATCAACCCCCGTGCGATCGCCGCGAAGCAGGTCCGGATCGACCGGCTCGCGGTCGGAGGAGCGACCTTCTCGGGAATGGTCGCCACTTCCATGGAGAACTCGGGCTTCCAGGAGCATCTGGGCGCGCGCGGTGTGCTCGGCATGCCTGTCTTTGCCGAGCTGCTTCTGACGCTCGACTTCGGGCGAAGCGAGGTGCGGGTCGGCCGCGGGGAGCTGCCCGTCCCGGACGGAAAGCAGGTCATTTCCTACCACGCGGGTCACGGCGGGACGATTCGGGTCCCGATCACCGTCGGGTCAATCGCGCTCGCCGCGGACCTCGATTCCGGATCACCGCGAGGCCTCAGCCTGCCCAGCGCGTACATGGACGAGCTTCCGCTCGAAGGAAAACCGGTCGAAGTCGGCCGCGCCCGGACGGTCAACTCCGAGTTCGTGGTCTACGGCGCGACGCTGAAGGGCGCGGTGAAGATCGGCGGACACAGCGTCGAGAGCCCCGCCCTCCACTTCAACGCCTTGCCCGCGGCGAACCTGGGCAACGAGGTGCTCGGCAGATTCACGATCACGATCGATCAGACCAACCGGAGGATCCGGTTCGCCGTTGGAGAGCTCGTCGGCGGCCCGAGTCCGGACCCGCGCGTTTGCCCGGAATCCACTGCGCCTCGCCGGCTTTGACCGGCGCACTGGGAGCGCAATCTGGCCCCGCGGCCCGGGCGAGCGCTTCGGGAGGGGCGGCGCCCGGATAGTGCACTCCGTAGACGGCCCTCGGGGCGATCCCTCGGGCAGAGAGCCATCGGGCGAAGAAGCGGTTCATCGTCTCGCGGCCCGCCGGCGGGAACGGCTCCCCCTCGGCGTAGTAGAAGAGGTCTCCCTGCAGGAGCAGCCGCTCCTCCGGCAGCCATGCGATGAGGCTCTCGGTCGTGTGCGGGTTCTCGCCGACGTTGATCACTTCGAGCCGGCGGTTCCCGTCGGTAACCACGCGGCGGCCGGAAACGGCCTCGACCAGAGTCTCGCGCGCCGGGCCGCTCCAGGAATCGGGCGCGAGCGCATGCGGCGCCTCGAGCGCGCGCCGCGCGGCGGCGACATGGGCCGGCGCCGCCAGGATCGTGACGCCTCGTCCGGCAAACCCCCGCGCGCCGCCGAGGTGGTCGCCGTGGTGATGGCTCAGGATCAGGTATCGGACTGGCTTTCCGGGGCACTCCCGGGCGATCGCCGCGAGCAGCTCGTTTGTCGCGAGCGCCGACCCGCTCCGGCCGGACGCCGGGATCGCCTCGAGGCCGGCGCCGGAGGCGGGCGCGTCGAACACGACGACGAAGTCCCGGAACTCGACGAACATCGCGAGAAAGCCGCCGGCCTCGACGATCCACACACCGGGAGCGACCTCGCCTGTCGAGGAACCGGCGGGCGGCGGAGGGTCACGGCCGGCGCGCGGCCGCGGCGTCAGGTTCGCCGGCACGATCGTAAGTGCCGCGGCCGCTGCCGGGTCCGCTTCGTAACGCGAGTACTCGACCTCCTGGAAGGTCGTCCCGTCCACGTCGATGAGGTGGCCCGACGGCGCAAAGCCGAGCCTCGGGTGCTTCTTCCAGCCATGCCACTGCCATGCGACCATCACGTCGCCCAGGCCTGGCAGGTAGAGGCGATACTCCGCGCTGGCGAGCAGCGCCGGGTCCTTCGCGAAGAGAAGCGTCAGGACCGTCTCGTCCGGCAGGGCGACCTCGACGACGTCGAGACCGGCCCCGGCCAACCGCCACTCGCCGCGGCTCATAGCGCGGGTCGCGCGCGTCGCGGCCTCAAGCAGCAGCACGTGCGGCACGCGCCGCATCAATGCTTCCCGGGCCGACGCCGGGCTGCCCGTTGGCCTCATCGATCCCGAACCGCTCGTCCAGTCCACGACAGCGAAGGCGTCCGGCTTATAGATGAATCTGCGCCACCGCAGGGACTGATCGTTGCGCGGCGTCCGCCGTTCCCACGCGACCGTCCCGGCGGCCCGCAGCACGGCGACCCTCTCGTCGTGCGGCCTCCACGTCGGGGCGTCGGGCGAGAGGCCCTGGAGCTCCGCCGAGAGGTTCTCCCGCCCGGAGCCTTCGACGATCCAGCTGTCGAGCCTCGAGAGGCGCTCGAGGCCTCCGAGGG
>JBOGJK010000680.1:0-2545 GCA_050745345.1 Thermoanaerobaculia bacterium | reverse complement strand
AGCTCGAGTTCGTGCTCATCGACGCCGAGCGCGACGGCGTGCGGAAGATCACCGAGACGCTCGCGAAGAAGGCCAACCTCGACGCGATCCACATCGTCTCGCACGCCCGAGATGGGGCGGTGCAGCTTGGCTCCGCGCAGCTCGATTCCGACACCCTGTTCAAGCGGGCTACCCAGATCACGGCCTGGTGCGAGGCGCTCACTGCGAACGGCGACATCCTGCTCTACGGCTGTGATCTGGCCGCCAGCCAAGAGGGTAAGTCGCTGCTCGAGGCCCTCTCGCGCCTGACCGGTGGGGATGTGGCGGCGAGCAAGGACCTGACCGGCTCGGCGGCGAAGGGCGGGGGCTGGAAGCTCGAATTCAAGACCGGTGCGATCGAGGCGCCGATCGTCGTGATCCGGGGCGAGAACCGCGAAGAGGACAAGGACAAGAAGGACGACGAGCACCGTGCCGCGTGCGTGCTCGAGGAGCGGGAGGCCCGCTCTTGAGGCAACCACCCAGCGGGTAAGTGACGCTCCAGCGGCCCGGCCGTGCCCCCGTCGCGGAGGCCGCACGGAACGGCGGGCGTCTCAGCCCGGAGCACCCCTTTTGCCCTAACGCGCCTCGGCGTCGGACGAACGTCGGCCCTGGCAAAGACGCGTCGGCCGGTCCTGAGGGGACGTGCACTAGTTCCTCCCCGGGCTTGCAGCACTCCTCAAGGCAGCCAGCGGAACGCCACCTCCGCGAGCAGGGCCCGAGCCAAGTCCGAGGAGAAAAAGGCGGTTCCCACCACGCCGGCTGGGCGGCCAGAAGTCCTCGGCAAACTAGCGACTTACTCCACATCCCTCGAGCGGGTTGGTCCAGCTCTTGCTGCGGATTCAACACCTCAACAGATCGGTGCGCCGGTGACGACCGGCGCAGGCAGGCAGGGATGGGCGGAGCAGCAAAAGCCAAGCAGCAGCGCTCGAAGGGGGAGTCGCCCCCTGCGCGCACGCTCGCCCCGAGCAAGGACAGCCGCGCTAAGAAGGCCGCCCCCGCCAAGGCCCGTACGCGCAAGCTCCCGATCCGCTCTTCGCCGGTCAGCACCGCTCCTTCCCTTCGCAGCACGCTTGAGGCGCTGAAGGGCGGGTCGGCCAAAGGCCGTTCCTCTCCCACGCCCGCGAAGGCGCCGCCGCCCTTCGCCAGCAAGCCCGTGCTGGAGGAGCTCGAGTCGCGGCTGCTGCTGTCGGCCGACCTCAACCCGCTCGCCACCGACGCGCTGCTCGCCGCCCCGTCGACGCTGCCGGCCGAGTTTCGCTCGCTCACCGACGTGGGCAAGCCCTCGGTGGTCACCTCCGCCGCCGTGGCCCCCATCCACCGCTCGAACGAGCTCGTCTTCGTCGACACCGCGGTGCCGGAGTACCAGAAGCTCGTCGAGGACATGCGCGCGGCGGCGGTTGCCGAGGGCCGCAATCTCGAGTTCGTGCTGATTGAGCAAGGGCGCGACGGCATCCGCAAGATCACCGACACGCTCGCCCAGAAGTCCGATCTCGACGCGGTCCACATCATCTCGCACAGCGACGCGGGCAACCTGCAGCTCGGCGCGGCGGTGCTCGACTTCGACGCGCTCGTCAAGCGCGCCGGGGCGATCAAGAAGTGGGGCGACGCCCTCACGGAGAATGGCGACATCCTCATATATGGCTGCGATCTCGCGGCCACCCAGGAGGGCAAATCGCTCGTCGAGGCGCTTTCGCGCCTGACCGGGGCCGACGTGGCGGCGAGCGAGGACCGGACCGGCGCCGCCGCCAAGGGCGGCGACTGGGACCTCGAGTTCAAGAGCGGGGCGATCGAGACCGGCCTCGGCGTCAGCGCGGCCGAACAGGCCCGCTACGGCGGGATCCTCCAAGGCACCGCGGCCGGCGGCGAGACGCGCGTCAACACCACGACTGTCGGCGTCCAGACGACCGATCCGGACCCCCTGCGCGCGGTCGCCATGGACTCGAGCGGCAACTACGTCGTGGTGTGGGCCGGGAACGGTACCCAAGCTGGCAATGTCGACGCGGACGGTGTGTTCTTCCGGCGCTACGACCGCAACGGCCTCCCCCTAAGCGGCGAGACCCGCGTGAACTCCGCCCCGGCGGGCAATCAGTTCGAACCGACGGTCGCGATGGATACCGCCGGGAACTTCGTGGTCGTCTGGGGCAGCGGAAACGGTGCCGCCCAGGATGTCTATGCGCAGCGCTACAACGCCGCTGGGGCAGCGCAGGGCGGCAATTTCCTGGTCAACACCTATACAACGGACCGGCAATCCACAGCGAACGTGGCGATGAACGCCGCTGGCCAGTTTGTCATCGCGTGGTCGAGCATGGGGCAGGATAACGCGGACGGGCTGGCCGGCTCGTATGCGAAGACCTACAACGCCGACGGCAGCGTCAACCTCGGCGAGTTCCAGGTCAACACCACCACCACCGCCGGTAACCAGTGGGCGGACGGGGTCGCGATCGATTCCGCGGGCAACTTCATCGTCGTCATGTCCATCGAGAACAACCCCAGCGACGCCAGCGGTTATGGGGCCTTCACGCGGCGC
>JBOGJK010000679.1:0-3199 GCA_050745345.1 Thermoanaerobaculia bacterium | reverse complement strand
GCGAGGAGCAGTGTGGCCCCGCAGCGGCGCGCGGCCCGCCGCCAACCCTCCGCGAACGCGGCAAACAGGTCGGCGCCCTCCTTCGCCGCGAAGCCCTTTTCCCGCGCCTGCCGGACAGGCTCGCGAGCGAAGAGGACGAGATAGCGCGACATCTGCTCGATCTTACGTCGGGCGAGGCAGAGCAGATTCCTTTAATCGGCTCTTGAGCCGGAGGACGGCAGACGGGAGACCGGCCCAGGAAATGAAAGAGGGGGCCCAAGCCCCCTAGTCTTCCGTCTTCCGTCTTCCGTCTGCCGTCTCCCGTCTTACAGGTTGCGGTCGATGAACCTCACGAACTCGCTGCGGGGGGCGGCGCCGAGCATCCGGTCGGCCACCTGTCCTCCCTTGAACAGGATGAAGGTCGGGATCGAAGTGACCTGATACTGCATCGCGACCTGCGAGGACTCGTCCACGTTGACCTTGGCGACCTTGAGCCTGCCGGCGTACTGGCTCGCCAGCTCGTCCACGATCGGCGCGACGGAGCGGCACGGCCCGCACCAGGGAGCCCAGAAGTCGACGAGCACGGGCTGGTCGCTCTTCAGGATGTCTCCCTCGAAGGTCGCGTCGGAGACAGCGTGGATGTTGGGGTTGTCCGCCATCAATTCCTTCCTCCAGATCTCAAATATGCCCTTTCCGGGCCGACGGATTCTAGCAGCAGGCCGCCCGGCGGGCGCCCGCGCTCACGAGACATGCGCGTGGACCCGGCCGCGCACGTGAGCGGTCCCCTCGCGAAGGAACCAGGGAACCATCAGCAGGGAGAGGGCGGGATCCACCCAACCGGGCGCGCCGAGGAGCCCTCCGATCATCGCCAGCATTGTCAGACCCGAGCCGACCGAGCAGGCGATCGACTCTTTGGCCTCGGCGGCCAGGCCCTTGCTGTTGAGGCGCCGGCTCGTCTTCCACTTGAAGTAACCGACGACCGGCATCCCGAACGTCGCGAAGATCGTGAGAAAGAGACCGAGGAGGCTCTCCTTCGCCTCGCTCCCGATCGCGAGCTCGTAGAGCCCCCGGCTCGCGGTGTAGCCCGCCAGCAGGAGGAACGAGACGCCGATCCAGCGCGCGAGCAGGATGTCGCGCCGCGCGTGGTCCTCCTCTTCGTCTGCCAGGTGCCGCAGGTGGCGCACCGCGAGCAACGCCGCCCCCCCCTCGATGACGCTCTCCAGGCCGAAGGCCAAGAGCGCAAGGCTCCCCGTGCGCACCGCTTCCCAGAGCGCGAGCCCGCCTTCGCCGAAGACGTGCAGGAATGTCAGGCCGAGCAGCCAGTACATCCTCCGGCGTGACGTTTCCTCCTCCGCGCGGGCGGGCGCCGGCGAGGCGAACGGTCTGGGTTCGGACATGACGCCGGCATTGTACGCAGGCGGCGCGCGGGCGGCCGTCTCCCGAAGGGGGAATACAATACCCGGAAGACGCTTTTGGAAAGCTGCATGCTGCGCCAAATGAGGGCCGCCCCCGCCGTGAAGTTGGCGCTCTGCATCGCGGCGCTCCTCTCGATCGGTGCGGCGTTCGGGATCCACCGGGAACCGATCGTGAACGGCGCGCTCGAGGCGGCCGCGAGCGGCCTCTCGGCCGTCCGAACCGTCTCCGCGCCGCACGGCTGCTTCGCCTGCCTCACGCACGGCGCGGCACTGGCGTCGCCCCGCTCGGGAATCGCTTTCACCTCCGCTGCTTCGGCGCCAGGCTCCCTCTTTGCGGATCCAGTCCCCGGCGGGCGTCTGGCCGGCCGGGACCTCTCCGGCCGCTCCCCTCCTGCCCGCTCGTAGGCGTTCCGGAAGGCCGCGCACTCCGTCGCGCCCTTCCCCGAAAAACGAGCGTGTGCAGGAGGTCACTTGAACGTTATTCGATGCTCTTTCTCGCTGGCGGCCATCGGGCTGCTGGCCGCGGCTCTCGCCATCGCCCAGGACGCCCCGACCTCGCCCACGCCCTCCCCGACCGCGGTCCCCACGCCTTCCCCGACACCGCCGGCGCCGGAGCCCGCGCCGCCTGTGCCCGCTTCTCCCGCTCCGGCCCCGGCTCCCGCGGCGAACCCGACCTACTTCAACCCCGCGATCGCCGTGATCGGCAACTTCCTCGGGATCGCCGGCCACAATCCCGTGGACGACCAACCGAGCCTCCAGCTGCGGGAATCGGAGCTGTCGCTTCAGGCCGTCGTTGACCCCTACGCCCGCGCCGACTTCTTTCTCTCCTTCTCCAACGACGGCGTCGAGGTCGAGGAGGGCTTCGTGACCTTTCTGCACCTGCCGTGGGACCTGCTACTCAAGGCGGGCCAGTTCAAGGCGCAGTTCGGCAAGGTGAACCTGATGCATCTCCACGTCCTGCCGTGGGCTGACGAGCCGCTGCCGATCGTCAACCTGCTCGGGAGCGAGGAGGGCTGGAGCGACGCGGGCGTCTCGCTCGCCAAGCTGATCGGGCTGCCGGGCGACACCTTCTCGGAGCTGACGGCGCAGCTCTTCCGCGGCGACACCGAGGGACTCTTCGACGCGCCCTCGCGCAGCAAGCTCGCCTTCGCCGCGCAGTACCGGGCCTACCGGGACTTCGGGGACGACCACAACCTGGAGCTCGGCGTCAGCTACGGCCGGGGGTACAACGGCGTGACACCCGACACGACGACCCAGCTCGGCAACGTCCACCTGGTCTACCGTTGGAAGCCCCTGCGGGGCCGCCCCTACCGCTCGCTGATCGTTCGCAGCGAGCTCTTCACCAGCCGGCGGGAGCAGGAGGGGCCGACCCAGAAGTCGCTGGGGTTCTACGCCGGCGCCGACTTCCAGCTCGGCAGGCGCTGGTTCGCCGGCGCGCGCTACGAGTTCTCCGACCGGCCCAACGATGACCGCGCCCGGGACCGCGGCGAAGCGGTGACCCTGACTTTCTGGCCGAGCGAGTTCTCGCAGATCCGCGGCGAGTTCCGCCAGCGGATCTACTCGCCGTCGATCAAGGCCTACGAAGGCCTCCTGCAGCTCCAGTTCTCCATCGGCGCCCACGGCGCCCACCCGTTCTGAGGAGATCCATGAAAAGAGTTCTGACGATCGCCCTTCTCTCGCTGGCGGCTTCGCCCGGTTTCGCGGCCATCCAAGTCGTGACGAGCCTTCAGGACCTCGCCTCGATCGCTGACTCCGTCGGCGGCAAGCGCGTCGAGTCGTTCGCGCTTTCCCGCGGCTACCAGGAC
>JBOGJK010000678.1:0-2541 GCA_050745345.1 Thermoanaerobaculia bacterium | reverse complement strand
CAGCTACCCAGGGCGCCGGGGTCCCGCGAGCACCGGTGGGCGCACCTTCTATCCGGTCCGGTCGAGGCACCCGCCGCCCCAGTCCCCGCGGCCCGCGACGCGGAGGCCGCGCCGCCGGGCCTCACGGTCGCCGAGCTCGCGGCGCTCAAGGCGCAGGTCGCGCGGCTCGCCGAGGAGACGGCGGAGCTGCGGGCGCTCGTCGAGCGGCTCTACCGCAACCTCGGCGTCTCCAAGTAGGCCTCGCGCGACGGAACGGCCGCCCGAACGAGGCCGGCTCTCCGCGCTGCGCAACCCAGCGCCTTGGGGAACCTCTCAAGCGGCTGTTCCAGCACCCTTTCTGGGCCGCAAGACGGTCGGCAACAAAGTCGGCAAGAATAGTTCAATACCACGTCGGCTTGTGGCAGAATTACATCTTTGAATCATTACGTTGGATAACGAATGTGGCCTGAGAAAAGGTCGGCAATAGGGAGCCGTCGAGCGACCCTCTACACCGACCCCGTGCAGTTCGAGCCGCTGCTGCCGCAGAAGGGTCTGGACGGGTTCCGGAGCCGCGCGGCGGCGATCACCGAAACATCGTTGCGGCTCTCGAGCAAGGCTCATCCATCGCCGCGCGAGCGCCTTCGCGAACTGCTGCGCGCCATGAGCTCCTACTACAGCAACCGGATCGAGGGGCAGAGCACCCATCCACTGAACATCGAACGAGCCCTGAAGCGGGATTTCTCCGACCAGCCCGAGACCGCCAAGCTGCAACGGATCGCTCTCGCCCACATCGAAGCGGAGCGGGAGTTGGAGGAGCGAGTCGAGGAAGGAGCGAACGCCCTCACCGCGGAGTTCGCCCTCGACGCGCATCGGGCGATGTACGCCCGATTGAGCGCGGCGGACCGTACGCGCCCCGACGGCGTGGTCGTGCAACCGGGGGAGATCCGGACACAGCCCGTCCGGGTCGGCGAGCACGTCCCGCCCGAGCCGCGCTCGATCGGTCGATTTCTCGGCAGGTACGAGGAGGTCTATGCGGCGAAACGCTCGCACGACGAGCGCTTGATCCGCATCGCGTGCGCCCACCAGCGTCTTGCCTGGGTCCACCCCTTCGTCGACGGGAATGGCCGAGCCGCCCGGCTCGTGACGCAGGCGGCGCTCTACCCGATCACTGGGGGGGTATGGTCCGTCTCTCGCGGGCTGGCCCGAAGCCGCGACGAGTACTACGCGCGTGTGGCCGACGCCGACGAGCCGCGGCGGGGCGACCTGGATGGGCGCGGCAACTTGAGCGAGGAGGGTCTGCGCCGCTGGAGCGGCTTCTTCCTCGACGTTTGCGAAGACCAGAGTGCCTGCATGGGGCGCTTGCTCGACCTTGACGGCGTGAAGGCTCGGATCACGGCGTTGATCGCATTCCGCTCGACGGCGGACCGGAAGATTCGCGCCGAGGCCGTGCTCCCCCTTTATCACCTGTTCACGGCCGGGCCGGCCACCCGGGCCGAGTTCCGTCAGATGACCGGGCTCGGGGAGCGGACCGCCCAGGGGCTCCTTTCGAAGCTGCTCAAGACGGGTCTCGTCGAAAGCGAGACACCGCTCGGGCCAGTGCGGTTCGGGATGCCTCTCGACGCGCTCCAGTTTCTGTTCCCCGACCTGTATCCCGAGGCGGCGACGCGTCCGGAAGCGTCGGGGGGCCGGGGCTAGATCGAGGGTCCACGAGAATGGCCGCCTTGGGCAGCCGTTCTCGTTCGTTGTCTCCGGCCGGACGATGCGGCTGTCATAACACCGTCACCATCGTCGGTGTCAGGACCGCGGGCGAGCGGCGACCGATGAGCATCGTCGTCGCGCGTGCGAGAGCCCGCCCCTGTCACAATTCTTCACACTCGCGCATCCACCGTGCGGCCTAGACTCGTAGACGATTGAACGGATCTGTGCGTTTGAGACACTAACGGGTATCGAAGCGACGAACAGGACCTCCAGAGGCAAGCGAAGTGACTGCACCGGACGACATCAGGCTCTACGAATGGGCGGAGTTCAATCTCCCGCCCGAGCTGCTGGATCGGCCGCGCAGCGTGTCGCCTCTTGCCCGTCGCGTTCTCGCCGATGCACCTGCCCTTGGCGCGGCCGTCGCGGCGGCGAGCCCGCGCGCCTTCCACCGCTTCGCGTCGCTGCTTCTCCCCTTCGGCTTCCGGACCCTGCCGAAGCCCTGACACCCGCCGCCCGGGCGCGGGCGGTTCGTCCCCGTCACCCTGAAGGCGCGCCGCGCGGCGCGAGCACGGCCGTCGCCGCGAGGTAGAGCACCCACGCGGCAAGGACGTGCCAAACGAAGTGAGTCCCTGTCGGCCAGGCCTGACAGAGCGGCGAGTCCAGCGTTCGGACGGCGATCGCGACGGCGAACACGCCGACCGCCGCGGCGAGGCGGGATGCCGCCGGATGGGCCCGATGCCGGGCGTACCCGGCCAGCGCAGCGAGCGCGAGGACGGGCGGCAGGTAAAGCAGCGAGCCTCCCATCGTCCCTGGTGGGACGGTCGCGAGCACGCCGCGCTCGATGACCGCATAGAGCACGAGGCC
>JBOGJK010000677.1:0-2613 GCA_050745345.1 Thermoanaerobaculia bacterium | reverse complement strand
GGGCCGAGCCGTCCCCGGCAGCCAGAGAGCGGCCGCAAGCGCGGCGGCCGCCACGATCGGGACTTCGCCGCGGCGGAGCTTCTCTCCGACCGGGGATCGGCGCGAGGGCGCGGTCGCGGACTTCAGTGCTTCACAGTTCATTCAGGGTCTCGGAAGACAACTCAGGTTCCCCGCCAGGTAGTTCTCGAGCAGGACCAGGTCGACCGCGTCCACGGTCCCCGACAAATCGAGGTCGGCCTTCGCGAGCGGCGCCGTAAAGGGCGCCGCCCCCTGCGTGACGTTGCCGACCAAGGAGTTGCTCAGGATGACCATGTCCACGGCGTCGACGCCGCCGTCCTGGTTCAGGTTGCCGTAGGTCGGATCGCACGGTGTGGGCGTCCGGGTCGGCGTGAACGGCGGCGGTGTCGGCGTCCGGCTCGGAGTCGGAGTGGCCGTGCGCGTCGGCGTGCGGGTCGAGGTGCGCGTCGCCGTCGCAGTCGCCGTCCGAGTCGGGGTCGAGGTCGGCGGAACCGGTGTGGCCGTGCGCGTGGGCGTCACAGTCGGCGGAACCGGCGTCGCGGTCCGAGTCGCGGTCCGCGTGGGCGTGGCCGTCGAGGTGCGCGTCGCCGTTGCGGTCGCTGTCCGCGTCGGCGTCGAGGTCGGCGGCACGGGCGTCGCCGTGCGCGTCGGCGTCGCGGTCGCCGGCAGGGGCGTCGCGGTCCGAGTCGGTGTCCGCGTCGCGGTCCGGGTGGGCGTCGCTGTGGGCGGGACCGGAGTGGCCGTCCGGATCGGCGTGCCGGTCGCCGTGCGCGTCGGCGTCGCGGTCGGCCCCGTGAAATTCGCCGTGTAGGTCGTGTTCGAGGCGGGCGTCGAGATGGTGTGCGTGGCAGCGCCCCCGTCCGACCAGGAGGCGAAGGTGTACGTCGTCGCCCCCTGTGTCTGCGGCGATACGACGCCGAGCACGCGCTGGATGCCGACGACGGAGACGATGTCCGCCGGTGTCGTCACGGGCTGCCCGTCGAGGGTGACCTGCAGGCCCGCGGGACTCGTCCGCAGGGAGATCGTGGCCTTGCGCGGGACGATGTCGGTGTAGGTCGAGTGGGTCAGGCTCGCCGAGTCCGTGACCGTCAGGTGGATGCGGTACCAGACGTTGTCGGCGGTCTCGCCGGTCGTGGGGACCACGAAGGAACCGGTCTTGGAGCCGCTCGTGGGCGCGATGAACGGGTGCGTGTGCGTGTCGTGATGGAAGACGACCTCCCACTCGAAGGCGCTCGCCGGGAGCGTCCCGTCCTCCGGGTCGGTGCCGGTACCCGAATAGTTGATCGTGTTCCCACCCGCATAGGTCGTGCCGGCCGCGGGCGCCGTGATCGTGGCGGTCGGGGTCAGGTTGGCCGTGACGTTGAGCGTGGCGCTGTTGCTGGTCGCGTTTCCGTAGGCGTTCGTGACCCGGCAGCGGAACGTGGCCAAGTTGTCCGAGAGCTGCGCGGAGACAATCGTGTAGCTCGACGCGGTGGCGCCGGAGATGTCCACGCCATTGCGCTGCCATTGATAGGAGAGGGGCGGGGTGCCCGAGGCGCTGACCGAAAACGTCGCGGAACCGCCGACCGTGACGGTCCGGCTCTGCGGGTGCACCGTGATCGTGGGCGGCGTGTTCAGAGTGTACTGGATGCGAAAGACCCCGGTACTGCTTCCGCGCGACAGGTAATAGAGGCTTCCATCCGCCCCAACGGTGAGGTCCACCGGCAGGGTCAGTCCGGTCGCGAAATTGGAGGAGCTCGTGTACCCCGCCGCGTCCAGCCTGTGGATCCAACCGCCGCAATAGTCGGCGAAGAAGTAATCGCCCACATAGCTGCTCGGGAACTGGACCGATGCGGGATTGTAGAAGGCCCCACCGGTGATTGCGCAGTCGCTTCCGGCACTCGACGAGTAGTAGTAGACGGGCGTCTCGAAGCTGGGATTCGTGGTCGGGCCCTCGGTCGTGGGCCAGCCGTAATTGGCGCCGGCCTGGCCATCGTTGATCTCCTCCCAGGTGGCCTGCCCTACGTCGTTGATGAAGATCCTGCCAGTGCCAGGCTGCACGGCGAAGGTGAACGGGTTGCGCAGCCCGCGCGCCCAGATCGCCCGGTTCTTCCCGCTCGCGGTCGCGTAGAAGGGGTTGTCAGTCGGAATCGTGCCGTCCTTGTTCAAGCGCAGCAGTTTCCCGAGCAGGTTCGCGAGCGTCTGCGCGTTCGATCCTGTGGCGTTCTCTCCCACGGCGATGTAGAGCTTCCCATCCAGCCCGAAGTGCAGGGCGCCGCCGTTGTGATTCGTGGCGCTCGAGAGGTTGTCGAGCTCGAGCAGGATCGTCTCGCTCCCGATCACTGCCACGTCCCCGCTCGCCGTGAAGCGGCTGACGCGGTTGTGGATCGCAGGCGTCGTCGCCGTGTAGTAGACGTACAGGAAGCCGTTCACGGCGAATGCCGGATCGAAGGCGATGCCGAGGAGACCGCGCTCGCCGACCGAACTCACCGTCACGGTGAGAAACGGCGTCGAAAGGTGCGTCCCGTTCTTGATGACGCGCAGCTTCCCCGCCTGCTCGCAGACGAAGATCCGGCCGTCGGGGGCGATGGCGAACGCGGTCGGGCTCGCGAGCGT
>JBOGJK010000676.1:0-2545 GCA_050745345.1 Thermoanaerobaculia bacterium | reverse complement strand
GAGCGCGAGGTTGATCACGGCGAAATAATAGAGCCTGGCGACGGCGCCGGAGACCGGGGCGCGCCCGCGCAGGGACAGCGCGAGCAGAGCCCCGAGCCCGAGGGCCACGAGACCGGCCGGGCGCAGCGCCGGGCTGCCGGCCGCCGCCGCGGCCGCGAGAATCGCGGCGACCGGGGCCAGCCAGCGCGCCGCCTTGCGCGAGAAGAAGACGAAGGCGAGCAGCGGCCGGCGCCGGAAGCTCCAGAGCCAACGCTCGCGGCGAAGGACCTGCCCCGCCCCGACTCCGATCCGAAAGCGGCGGGAGATCTCCGCCCGCACGTCCCCCGGGAGGCGCTCGCGCGCCACGGCCTCCGAGACGAAGACGACCTCCTGCCCCCGCCCGGCGATCCGCGCCGGGATCAGGAAGTCGTCCATCGCGGTGTCCGAGGGAAGGCTCTCGACCGAGGCGCGCCGCGCCGCGTAGATCGCGCCATTGGCCCCGAGGCAGACGCCCAGCCGCCCCTCCGCCTCCTTCGACCGCGTCTCGCGCTCCCAGAACACGCTCTCCGGGGTGGCCATTGCGCCCGGCGCCTCCAGGATCAGCCGCCCGCAAGCGGCGCCGACGCGCGGGTCCGCCAGGGCCTGCGCCAGACGCCCGACTGCTCCCGGATCGAAACGCGTGTTGGCATCCGTGAAGACCAGCACGTCGGCCCGGGCCGCCGCCACGAGGTCGTTGAGGACGGAGGCCTTCCCCCGCCGCTCCGGGAACTCGATGACCCGACCGGATTGCCCGAGGCTCGCCCGCGCCCGCTCGGCCGTGCGGTCCTTGCAGCCGTCGCAACCGATGGAGATCGAGCAGGCTCCCGGGTACTCCTGAGCCAGCAGGTTCCCTACGCGGTCCCCGATGACCGCCTCTTCGTCGGCGGCGGCGAGGAGGACTTCGACGGAGGGCAGCTGCTCCGCCGGCCTCGGGCGCGCGGGCCGCCGCGCGGCAAGGAGGCGGATCCAGGGGGGGTAGAGCAGGTAGGACCAGACGGCGAGCCAGACCGCGGCGAGCAGGAGACCGAGGGCGAGCGCCGTCAAGCGGCCGCGCTCCGGCGGCCGAGCTCCCGCGCGAAAGCCGCCCCGATCGGTCCCCAGTCGTAGAGCGCTTCGACCTTCCGCCGCGCGGCGGCGGCCTGACGGCGCCGCGCCTCCGGGTCCGCCAGCAGACGCGCGGCCGCTTCGGCGAAGGCCGCCGGCTCCTCGGCGATCGCGATCTCCACCTCCGGCTCGAGCTCGAGGCCCTCCGCGCCGACGGGAGTCGAGACGACGGGCACACCGCAGGCCGCCGCTTCGAGGATCTTCAGGCGGGTGCCCCCTCCGGCGAGAAGCGGCACGACGGCCACGGCGGCCCGTTCCCAGTAGGGACGCGTGTCGCTCCCTTCGCCGAGAAACCGGAAGCCGCCCTCCCCCGCGCCATGCCGGTCCGCCGGTGCGCCGCGCCCCAGGACCTCGGCTCGCGCCTCGGGTTGGCGCTGCCGGACGAGCGGCCAGACTCGCCTCCGGAACCAGCGGATCCCTTCCGCGTTGGGAGGCCAGGAGAGGTCCCCCACGAAGAAGAGGATCTTCCCCGCCGCGGGCTCCGCGCGGAACCGGAACCGCGAGAGGTCGACACCATTGCGAACGACGAGCGGCCGGGCGCCCGGCGACAGCGCGGCAAGCGTTCGGGCATCTCGCTCCGAGACGCAGGAGACCCCCCGCGCCGCAGCCAGGACCCGGCGCTCGAGCGAGCGGACGCGCGGCGCCTGGCCTCGGGCGAACCAGCGCGTCGGCGCAGTGGAGGCGGTCTGCCCGATTCGCGTCCAGATCTCGGAGTCGACGTTCTGAAAGTCAACCCAGGAGGCGGGACCCTGCCGCGCCGCCAGGGCCCCCAGGTGGTAGGAGAGCGCGACGACCCAGGCCGGCCTCTCCCGCAAAACCGCTTCCGCCGCCCGCCGCGCAAGCTCCGCCGACCCGTAGAGCAGCCCGGAGTAGGCCTCCTGGCCCGCCAGGCTCCGCGCGGCGGCCGTTGCGCGGCGCAGCGCGCCGCGGGAATGCGCGATCTCCCGCACCTCGACTCCTGCCGGATACTCTCCCGCAGGCCCCTCCGGCGACCGCAGGACGAGTGCGAGGACACGGAACTCGCGCGCGAGGGCGGCCAGCAGGAAGTGCATCCGGATCGCGCCGCCGTCGCGCGTCGGGTGCGCGGGACGCGGCAGGAGCGCGTGAAGGAGCGGCTTCATCGGATCGAGCGTCGCGAGTATGGCAAAAAAAGGGAGGGTGCGCGGTGGCGGTCCCGCCCCGGCGCGTCGGGCGCGCCCGGCCGTCACCGCAGCCCCCGGGGAGCCGACCCGCGCGGGACGGGCGGGGCTCCCGGGCTCTCACTGCGGCGGCGGGAAGCCTTCCCTGCGGGTGCCGTCCGGGTTGAGCGGCCCCGGCCCGCAGATGTAAGCGTCGCCCACCCGGCCGCGCACGACGACCGTGTCCGCGCCGTAGAACGCGGCCTCCGCCCGGAGCCAGTCGGGAAGCTGGGAGTCCGTCGGGG
>JBOGJK010000675.1:0-2790 GCA_050745345.1 Thermoanaerobaculia bacterium | reverse complement strand
GTCACTGAGTCGGTCGACTTCGCGCCCGCCGAGGACGACGGGACGGCCATCGGGATGGGCCTCGCGGCTTCCCTCGCGAGGTTGAAGGCGGCGAAGGGGAAGAGCCGTGTCGTGATCGTCCTGACCGATGGCATCAACAACGCCGGCACGGTCGACCCGATCACGGCCGCGGATCTGGCTCGAAGCCTTGGTATCCGCGTGCACACGATCGGCGTCGGCACCCAGGGGCCCGTCCCACTCCCTTTGCCAGACGGACGGATCGTGCGCGCGGAGCTGCCGATCGACGTGGACACTCTTCGTGACATCGCCGGGAGGACGGGCGGTGAGTTTTTCCGCGCGACCGACTCCGAAGCGTTGAAGGAGGTCTTCAAGCGGATCGACGAAATGGAGAAGAGCCGGGTGGAGGTGCGTTCCTACGCCCGGTACGCCGACCTGTTCGCCCCGCTGCTGCTGATCGGAGGGATGGTCCTTCTGGTCGAGACGGTCGCAGGCGCCACCCGCCTGCGCGTGATCCCATGACCATCACAGACCTCTTCGCCCGTCCGGAATGGCTCTGGCTTCTAGCGGCCGCACCCGCGGCCGCGCTCGCCGCCGGCTGGGCCGCGACGATTCGCGGAAAGGCTCTCCGCAGGCTCATCGGGGCCACTTCCGCCTGGAGGCTCGTGCCCGGGCACTGGCCTGCGGGTCGGGTGTGGCGGGTTACCCTGAGCCTTGCGGGTGGCTGCTGCCTTGTTGTCGCCTTCGCGAGGCCCCAGTGGGGAGAACGGTCGGAGCCGATCGTCAGACGCGGCGTGGACATCGTTCTCGCGCTGGACACTTCACGAAGCATGGCGTGCGAGGATGTCAGGCCGAGCCGCTTCGAGCGTGCCCGCCTCGCCGTGGGTGATCTCCTCCGGAGGCGCTCGGGAGACCGGGTTGCTCTGATGCCCTTCTCGCGGGACGCGGCGGTGAATTGCCCCCTGACGCTCGACTACGGAGCGGTGCGGCTGTTCCTCGATGCGGCAGAAGTGGCTCCCGCCGGCGCGGCCGGGACGGACATGGAGCAGGCGATCCGCGCCGCGCTCGGCACGTTCGAGAAGGGGGAAAGGAAGTTCAAAGTCATCGTGCTGCTGACGGATGGCGAGGACCACGGCGGCGATGCCGCCGACGCGGCGCGCCGGGCGCGCGAGGAGGGCGTCTCGATCTACGCGCTCGGAATCGGCGCTCCGGCAGGCGGCCCGATCCCGCTGCGCGACGAGAGGGGGAATCCGGACGGATACCTTCGGGATCGCGACGGGCGTGTCGTCACGACCCGCCTCGACCTGGCTCTCCTGCAGAAGGTTTGCGATGCCGGAGGGGGGCGGGCCTATCAGCTCGGTGGGACCGGAGCCGAGGTGGGATCCCTTTCGGACGAAATCGACGGGCTCGAGAAGAAGGAGCAGAAGGGCACCCTCGCGAGCCGCAGGGAAGAGCGGTACCGATGGCCACTCGCCGCGGCGATCGTTCTGTTCACGGGTGAGGCGCTCGTGCCGCGCCTTCTGCGGGGGCGGAACGGCTCCGCCCGACGGGAGAGAGTCGCATGAGCGGCACCCGCTCACGGGTGGCGGCGCGATTGGCGAAGGTAGCCTCCTCGGTGGCCGCGGTGGGCGTCTCGATGAACGCGCTGGCCGCGACGGGCGCTGGCTTCTCCGCGGCAAGGCTCAACAGGGAAGGGAACCGACTCTATGGCGAGAAAAAGTTCGACGAAGCGCTCGACCGCTACACGCGCGCACAGGGATCAAGCACGGAGCTTGCTCCCCTCCGCTACAACGTGGGGAACGTCTTCTACAGGCAGGGGAGATTCACCGAAGCCGAGGCCGAATATCGTGGTGTGGCGGGCGCGGCAAAGGGGACCCTCGCCGCGACTGCCGCCTACAACCTTGGCAATGCCCTCTTCAACCTCCAGAAGTACGATCAGGCGGCGGAAGCGTTTAAACAGGCGATCCTTTCAAACCCCGGCGACCGCGATGCGAAGAGGAACCTGGAATTATCGCTCCTGAAGCTCCGCCAGCAGCAACAGCCTCGCCAGCAACAGCAGGGCGGGTCGGAGCGACCGGAGAAAGAACAGGATCAACAGCGGCGGCAGACACAGCAGCCAGAGAGCAAGCCTGACGGCAGCGGCGGAGATGAGAAGAAGGACCGGAAACCAGGGGAGGCTCCGTCGGCATCGAACGCCGAGCCGGCCGGACGGCCCGATGCCGGCCAGGACAGCGCCGGCCAGCAGGAGGGAGACCGCACGCGCGCGGGAGCACGCTTTTCGGAAAGACAGGCGGAGAAACTTCTCGAAGCACTGGCCGGAGACGAGACGAGGGCCCTGCGGCGGCTGATGCGCACCAGGCGCGCCGGTGCGAGAGAAGCCGGAGAGGACTGGTGATCGCTCCGCGTGCGGGCTGCGTGTCCTCCAGGTGGACGGGCGAGGGGACTGTCTTCGCGCTGGGCGTGATGGCCGCCCTGACGCTGGCGACCATGCCGGCTCACGCGTCGGCCGTGGTGACCGCCGAAATCGATCCGACAGAGATCACGATAGGCGACAGGGTTCGTCTGACGGTGCGGATCGAAAGTGAGTCGATGACCGGCAACGTCGACACGCCGCGTCTTCCGAGGCTAACGAACTTCGAGATCGCCGGCGGGCCTTCGACATCCACTTCATTCCGATGGGTGAACGGCAGGACATCCGGCAGCAAGACGTTCAGTTACATTCTCGCGGCCCTGAAAGAGGGTGAAGCTGTCATTCCTCCGATCGAGGTCACGGTCGCGGGCGAGGTCCTTCGC
>JBOGJK010000674.1:0-3400 GCA_050745345.1 Thermoanaerobaculia bacterium | reverse complement strand
TCCGGGAGGGGGGCGAGCCCCTCTTCCCTGCCTATGCCGTGCGGACGGTCGCCGGCGTGCGGGTCGGGATCCTGGGCCTGATGACCCCCCTCGTGTCGGACTGGGAGCCTCCTTCGCGCATCGCCGGCCTGCGGTTCCTCGATTCGGTCGAGACGGCCGCCCGGTATGTTGCGATCCTGCGCGGGCGCGAGCGCTGCGACCTGGTCATCGTGGCCACCCACGAGGGCTTCGAGCGCGATCCGGTGACGGGCACGGACCTGCGCTCGGGAGACGAGAACCACGCTTATGCGATCGCGACGCAAGTGCCGGGCATCGATCTGCTGCTGACGGGGCACACGCACACGGTCATCGATCCGCGCCGGCTGGGCTCCGCGTGGGTCTCGCAGCCGGGCCGCTACGGCAACACGCTGACCCGTTTCGACGTGACCCTCTCCCGGGCGGGCCGGCGCTGGTCCGTATCGGAGGTCCGCGGGGTGAGCCTTCCGATGAAGTCGGTCTCGCCCGACCCGGAAGTCGTGCTTCTTTCCGGGCCCGTCCACGAAGCGGCCATGGCGTACCTCGCGCGGCCCGTCGCCCGGCTGGCGGCGCCCCTCTCCACGCGCGACGCGCGGTCGCGCGACACGGCCATCCTCGACTGGCTGCACGAGGTCCAGCGGCGGGAGGGACGGGCCGACCTCTCCTTCGCGTCCTTTCTGCCCGGGACACTCGCGCCGTGGCCGGCCGGTCCCTTGACCGTCCGGCAGGTCTGGTCCTTCTACCTTTACGAGAACACGCTGGTGACCCTGCGCGCGACGGGACGGCAGGTGCGCGAAGCGCTCGAGATCGCCGCGCGCTGCATCTCGGGCGTCGAGTCCTCCGGCGACTCTTTCGCGTGGCGGCGAAATCCCTTCGTCTGGGGATACAACTGCGACACGCTCGATGGCGCCGAGTACGCCCTCGATCCCGCGCGGCCGGAAGGGGAGCGCGTCCTCTTTCTCCGGCGCAATGGCAAGCCCGTCGGCGACGACGAGCAGCTTCTCGTCGCGGTCAACTCCTACCGGGCGGCAGGAGGAGGGCAGTACGCGGTCTGGAAGCGGTGTCCGCGGGTCGCGGAGACGCGGAACTCCGTGCGGGACCTGCTGCTCGAAGATGCGCGCCGCAGGCGGGAGCTCGACCCGAAGTGCAACGAGAACTGGTTTCTCGCGCCCTCCCTGCCCGAAGGCCCCTTCCGCCGCTAACGGGGTCAGGAATGTATTCGTGTATTATTTTCCGCGCCGCGGCGCCGGAAGGAGACGACGTTGGAGGCCGCGGCAATCGCTTCCAGGGCCTCCCGGCGGGACCGTTCGAGCGTCCCCTCAAGCAGGCAGATCAGCCCGTCGAGCTCGAGAGCGAGCATCACGGTGCCGCGGCGCTCGGCCTCCCGGCGCTCCCGCTCCAGGCGCTTGCCAAAACGGCGCAGCCGGCTCCAGCGTTCGAGCGCGTCGCCGATTCCGGCGTCCCGCTCGAGCGGCGCCCCGCCCCGCGCCCCCGAGGCCTCCTCGAGCGCGGCCGCGATGGCCCGCTTTCTACGGACGGCGCTTCGATAGCGCGCGAGCTCCCGGTCATCCGCCTGCGCGGCCGGGGGCGAGAGCCTGCCGGCTCTCCGGTGGCGCTCGAGGCGGCGAGCGAGGTCCTCCTGCCCGGCGCCGGCCCGCCGGGCGAGGGCGCGGCGGAGCTTGCGCATCGGACGGCCGCGCACTCTGCGGAGCGCGCGCCTGCCGAGCGCCTGGGAGAGCTCCTCCCAGCGCGCGTCCAGGCTCGCGGCCGCTTCCAGCGGGAGGAAGCCGAGCTGCCGAACACGGCGGAGCAGCTCGCGGCTGCCTTCGAGGGCCGCAAGCTTCGAGAGCCGGCGCGCGACTTTCCGGGCGCGACGCTCGAGCCGCCGGTCCCCGAGGGCCCGCGCCGCCGCGCCCGTCCGCTCGAGCGCGTCCGAGAGCGCCTCGACACCCTCCGGCGCTCCCCGGCGGAAGGCGCTCCACGCGCGGTCCAGAGAGCGGCGCGTTCGCTCCCAGAAGGCTGCGGGATCGCGCACGGGGCGCTATTATAGGAAGATCGAAGAGCCCTCAGGCTTCAAGCCGTTTTCACGCCGCCTTCAGGGCGCTCACCCTCCGGCGTCGGACAATTCCGGAGTCGTGAAGCAGCTGGCCGCGATCGACATCGGGACCAACACCATCAAGCTCCTCATCGCGTCGGTCGAGGAGGACGGCTCGCTGCAGGTGCTTTCCCGCGAGAAGTCGCTGGTGCGCCTCGGCAGCGACACCCTGGCGACGGGACGCCTCTCGGAGGAGGCGATCGAGGCGGGGGTGGAGGCCGTCGAGCAGCTCCTGCGGTCGGCCCGGTCGGCGGGCGCGGAGCTGGTGCGGGCGGTCGCGACCTGCGCGGTGCGGGAGGCGGCCAATTCCGGCGCGTTCCTCGAGGCGGTGCGCCGACGCACGGGTATCGCGGTCGACGTCGTCTCCGGCGAGGAGGAGGCGAGGCTCATCAACCTCGGCGTGCGCAGCGAGTTTCCCGCCCGGTTCGACCCGCTGTTTCTCGTCGACATCGGCGGCGGCTCGACGGAGTTCGTGATCTCCGAAGGGTCGCGGGTCCGGCTGACCGAGAGCCTGCCGCTTGGCGTCGTCCGCCTGTCGGATCGCTTTTCTCGCAACGACCCGCCGAGCGGCCGTGACCGCAAGGCGATGAAGAAGGCGATCCGCGCGGCCGCCAAGAAGGCAGTCGAGGCGGTGCGGAAGGCGGGGTTCCGGACCTGTGTCGGCTCCTCCGGAACGATCCAGTCCCTCTCGCTCGTCCACGGGGCGGCGATCCTGGGCCGCGAGGCGACGCCCACCGGGCACCGGACGCTCACGCGCGAGGCGCTGAAGAAGGTCAACCGGCTGCTCTCGCGCACCACGGCGCGCGAGAAACTGCTGATTCCGGGGCTCGACCCGAAGCGGCGGGACATCGCGGTGCCGGGAGGGTTGCTGCTCGCCTGGATCCTGAAGCGCACGGGGGCGCGAGCGATCGTGGTGGGCGAGCGGGGCCTGCGGGAGGGGATTCTGCTCGACCATGTCGCGCGCGAGGGAGAGAAGCGGGTCCTCGACCGCGACGTACGCGCTCGTTCGATCGACCGGCTCCTGCGGCGCAGCAATGCCGAAGTGCTTCACGCCGCGCACGTCGCGCAGCTGGCCCTGGAGGTCTTCGACCACACACACCCGCTCCACCAGCTCTCCTCGACCGAGCGCGAGTGGCTGCAGTACGGGGCGCTGCTGCACGACATCGGCTGCCACATCGGCTACGCGAAGCACCAGCGACACTCCTCTTACCTGATCACGCACGGGGACCTGACCGGGTTCTCTTCCGACGAGGTCGAGGTCCTGGCCTCGATCGCCCGATACCACAAGGG
>JBOGJK010000673.1:0-1707 GCA_050745345.1 Thermoanaerobaculia bacterium | reverse complement strand
GTCCGGACCGTGGGAGACGTCTCGCCGACCGAGAAGCTGCCGACGCCGCTCCCGAGCTCGAGCGGCCCGGGAGGCGCAGGGGGCGGCGCCGGCTGGGGACCGAACAGCGCGGAGAAGGGAGGCAGGGCCCCGAGGCCCCCGGGAGGGCCCGTGACCGCGCCCGGGGCAGGCTGCAGCTGAATCGTCCCGGCGTTCGCGGCGCGGGAGAGGTTGACGGCGGAGCGCTCCGCCTCGGTCGCCGAGCTCGCGCCACCGCCGCCGGCGGCGTCGAGCGCCTCGATGTTGAGCCTGTCGTCTTGCTTCTTCAACCGGCACGGCGGGATCACGAGGTTGGGGCCGATGCCCACGATGGCGGCGACGCTCTTGGCGACCACCCCCGGATCCTGATACCTGAGCCGGATGATCTCTTGCTTGATGTCGCCCCGCTGGGCCTGGAGCTCCGCGTTCTTCTGGGTGACCTGTGACTCCGCGAGCTTGATGGCGGAGTCGGCCTCCTGCTTCTGCGCCTCGTAGACGCGCCGGTTGACGTCGGCCTCCCGAATCGCGCTGCTGACGAGCGCATCGACCCGCCCCTTCTCGTCCTTGACAACCCGGTCGCTCGTGCTGACGCGCAGGAGATCGCCCTGCTTCACGCAGACAAGCCCGTTGGCATCGAGGATGCCCTGGAAGACGTCACGAACGGGCGCCCGGTAGAAGTCCAGCGTGACGGTGCCCGTGACATCGTCCGTGACGACCATGTTGACCCGGTAGTTCTGGGCGAGCAGCCGCAGGGTGCTCTGCGTGCTGGCGTCCCGCAGCGCCAGGTTGACCGGCTCGGTGGGCAGGCGCCCGTAACAATCCAGGCTCCGCCCCGAGCCCGGTGCGGCTCCCTGCTGGGCGTACGTGGTCCCGATCCACAGCAGCGGCAACGCCGAGACGACAGCGACCACTCGTGTCCACGAAGCCATGGCTCGATTTACCTCCTTGGCCCTGACGGGCCGTCGGGAGCCAGCAGGGACGGCGCAGGCGCCAGCCTGGAGGGACTCGGCTCAGACGGTTTACCGGGCGCGGGCGGCTGCTTGCTGCTGGTGACGGCGCCGATATCGGGAAGCGACAGGCGGCGGGGCGTTCCATCGGGCTGACGGAGCAGCACGGCCGTATCGGTGATGTGCTCGACGGTATGCCCGGTCATCTTCTCTCCGGTCCTCACGATCTGGTTGTTCAGGATCGCGAGGTGACCGCCCGGGAACCCCACGATCCCCTGCAGGTCGAAGGCGGCGCGCGGGACGCTGCCCAGCGCCTGGCTGGACCGGTCCACGGGCGCGCCGAAGACGAACGGGTCGCGGAGTTCCGAGACCGGCGAGGGCACGGGCAGCGACAGCCCCGTCGTCGGCGCCAGTTGCCCGAGTGGGACGCCGCTTGCCTTCGCGGCGTCCTCGATGATCTTCCGCGCCCGTTGGGTCAGCTGGAGCGCCGTCACCCTGAAGCGGGCCTGGATCTCGGAGTTGCCTCGATGCGGGGCCTGCTGGCCGGCCGGTGGAGCGGGCGGAGCCTGCACAGCCTGCGCCTCGATGGCGACGTTGTCGAGCGTTCCGCGCTCGTTCTCGACTCGGCCGGCCATGTCCACGAGGTCCTGGAAGGGCCCCTGCACGATCAACGCATGCCAGGACTTGCTGAACTGGGGCGTCGCCTGCTGCTCGAGGGGACCGACGGCCAGGACCTTGAGGC
>JBOGJK010000672.1:0-15029 GCA_050745345.1 Thermoanaerobaculia bacterium | reverse complement strand
CGGCGCAGCAGCTCGGGCACGGTGCCCTTGACGACGCGCTGGGCAAGGCCCTCGACGATCGCGGTCTTGCCGACGCCGGCTTCGCCGAGCAGCACGGGGTTGTTCTTGGTGCGGCGCGACAGGATCTGGATGATCCGCTCGACCTCCTTCTCGCGCCCGATCAGGGGGTCGAAGGTTCCGGAGGAGGCGAGCTGCGTCAGGTCGCGGCTGTACTCGGAGAGAAACGGCAGCTCCTTCTTCTGCTTGGAGACCTCCCGCTCCTTGATGAGCGAGATCGTCTCCTCGCGCACGCCATAGAGGTTGAAGCCGCGCGCCGCGAGCAGGCGCCCCGCGACACACCCGTCCACGCGCAGCAGCCCGATCAGCAGGTGCTCGGTCCCGACGTACGGGTGCATCATGGACTCCGCCTCGTGCGAGGCGTAGGCCAGGATCTTCTTCGACTCCTCGGAGAGCGGCAGCTCGGCGGTCGAGGAGATCCGCTCGACGAAGATGCGGTCCCCCTCGATCTCGCGGCGCACCTCCTCCGGCTTGACGTTGAAGCGGGAGAAGATCTCCTTGATGATCTCCTCCCCCTCCCGGAGGATGCCGAGCAGCAGGTGCTCGGACTCGATCACCTTGGAGCCGAGCTTGGAGGCCTCGTAGCGCGCGAAGAAGAGCGCCCGGCGCGCCTTCTCGTTGTATTTCTCAAACATCGCCGGCGGTGAAAGAGGCCGATTCCAAGGGGCCTATCCCCGCCCCGCGAAACCCGGCGCGGGAGAGATTCCTTCCCGGGACATGACAAAAATCTTATCACAGCGCTTCGCCAGGTCCGGGTTGTGGGTCACCAGTACCGTGCTCATTCCGCGCTCGCGGTGCAGCTTTTCCAGCAGATCGAAGACGAGCGCCGCCGACTCCGCGTCGAGATTCCCCGTCGGCTCGTCCGCGAGCAGCAGCCCCGGCCCCCGCGCGAGGGCCCGCGCGATCGCGACGCGCTGCTGCTCGCCGCCTGACAGGGCCCGCGCGCGGTGTCCCCCGCGGCCGGCCAGCCCCACCCGCTCGAGCAGCTCGCGCGCCTGGCGGCGCGCCGGCCCGGCGGCGACACCGGCGATGCGGTGCGGGAAGGCGACGTTCTCCTCGGCGGTGAACTCGGGCAGGAGGTGGTGGAATTGGAAGACGAAGCCGATCCGCGCGTTGCGGAAGCGCGCGCGCTCGGCCGCCGGCAGCTCGGCCAGCGAGACGCCGAAGACCTCCACCCGCCCCGAGTCGGGCCGGTCGATGCCGCCCAGAAGGTGCAGCAGCGTGGATTTGCCCACACCGGACGGTCCCATGACGGCCGCGAAGAGCCCCTCGGGCAGCTCGAAGGACAGGCCGGTGAAGACGGTGACCGCAGCCGCCTCCCCGGCGTAGGTCTTCGACAAGCCGTCGGCTCTTATCGCCAGCATCGTCACCGAGTCGGCAGCCGGCAGTCGACAGTCGGCAGTGCTGCGCCGCCTCGCGCCGGTTGACGGTTGGCTGTCGGCTGCTGACTTCTCACCGGGACAGGCCCAACGCCTCGCCGGGCCCGATGCGGGCCGCCGCGCGGGCGGGCAGCGCCGCCGCCGCGAGCGCGGTCCCGAAGGCGAACGCGGCGACCAGCAGCACATCCCGCGCATGCAGGGCGAAGGGGACATGGGTGAAGAGGTACACGTCGGCCGGAAGCGGGATCAGGCGAAATCGGTCGAGGAGCAGAGAAGCGCCGATCCCCAGGGCCAGGCCGGCCGCCGTTCCGATTGCGCCGATCGCCGCGCCCAACAGCCGATAGACGCGCGAGAGGGAGCGGGGGCCAGCACCCATCGTCGTGAAGACGCCGAGGTCCCGCTTCTTCTCCACCACGAGGAGGGCGACGTTCGACACGATGTTGAACGCGGCGACGAGGATGACGAGCGCGACGGTCGCGAAGATGACGAGCTTCTCGAGGCGCAGCGCGAAGGAGAGGGGCGCGTTACGGTCTCGCCACGTCTCGACGCGGTACCCGGAGCCCAGCCGCCCGGCCGCCTCGCGCGCCGCGCGATCCGCCGCGGCCGGGTCCGAGAGCCGCGCCTCGAAGGCGAGCGCGCCCACGGACCGGCCCGAGAGCGCCCGCGCGACTTCCTCGGAGACCTCGACCTCGGCGCCCTTCTCCAGGGCGCCCCGGCGCGCCAGGTCCGCGACCCGGAGCACGATCGAGACGGGCAGCGGCCCGATCGGAGAGAGCCGCGCCCGCGAGGACGTGAGGCGCACCGACTCTCCCGAGCCGATCCCGATTCGGAAGCCGACCGGCGCGGCAATGCGGGCCGCAGCCTCCTCCCGCCCCGGGACGGAAGGGAGGCTGCCCGCGGGAGCGTTGCGATAGCGCACCGGCACGGACACGCCGCCGGCCGCAGCCGAGAGCCAGCCGCGCCCTTCGATGACGGGCTCGACGGAGACGACACCCGGCAGCTGTGTCAGCGCCCGCCGCACGCGCTCCGGATCCGGCAGCGCCGCCCCGCGTTCCGGCGAGACGATCACGTGCGGGCTCCCGTCCGCCATCTGCGCGCGGATGCGGTCCTGGAACCCTGAGAGAAGCGCCAGAGAGATCACCAGCGCCGCGACACCGACCGCCAGCCCCGCGATCGAGATCATCGAGATCAGCGCGACGTGCGCCGTCTTGCGGGACGAGGCGAGGTAGCGCAGCGCGACGAACGCTTCAAAGCTCATCGAGACGTGAACCGTGAACCGGGAACCGCAAACCGAAGCCGCTCCCGCTTGATCCGTCGACCCCGTCCGTTCTCCCGTTTACGGTTCACGGTTCACGGTTTACCCGCCTCCGGGCGCATCAGCGGAAAGAGGATGACGTCCCGGATCGAGTGGTGGTCCGTCAGGAGCATCGTCAGGCGGTCGACGCCGATCCCTTCCCCCGCGGCCGGCGGCATCCCGTACTCCAGCGCCTCGACATACTCCTCGTCGTAGGGCGTCGCCTCGAGGTCCCCCTGGGCCCGCTGCTCGGCCTGACGCCGGAAGCGGGCCGCCTGCTCCCGGGGGTCGTTCAACTCCGAGAAGCCGTTGGCGATCTCGATCCCGCCAGCGAAGAGCTCGAAGCGATCCACCCATTCGGGGTTCTCCGGGTCCTGCTTGGAGAGGGGCGAGATCTCGGTCGGGAACTCGTGGAGGAAAGTCGGCTGCTGGAGCAGCGGCTCGACGACCGCCTCGAAGAGCTCGGCCAGGAGCTTGCCCTTGCGCCCGGCGAAGCGCCGCGGCTTCTCGACCCCGAACCGCTCGCAGGCCGAAAGCAGCCCCTCCGCCGATTCGAGCTCGGCCGGCTCGACGGGGCCGCGAGGGTCCTCACGGATCGCTTCGAGCACCGCCTCGCGCATCGTGACGCGGCGGTACGGCGGAGTCCAGTCGATCGTTCCGGCGCCCCAGGCCGTCCGGTGGGACCCGGTCACCTCGCGCGCCAGGTGGGAGAGCATTTCTTCGGTCATCGCCATCAGGTCGGCCGCCCGCGCGTAGGCCTGGTAGAACTCGAGCATCGTGAACTCGGGGTTGTGCTGGGTGGAGATCCCTTCGTTTCGGAAGTTACGGTTGATCTCGTAGACGCGCGCGATACCCCCGACCACCAGGCGCTTGAGGTACAGCTCCGGGGCGACCCGGAGGTAGAGCTCCAGGTCGAGCGCGTTGTGATGGGTCACGAAGGGGCGCGCGAGCGCGCCCCCCGCGATCGGCTGCATCATCGGCGTCTCGACCTCGAGAAAGCCCCGCCCGTCCAGGAAGCCTCGCAGGCAGCGCACGATCCTCGCCCGCGTCTCGAAGAGGCGCCGCGAGTCCGGGTTGACCGCGAGGTCGAGGTAGCGCTGGCGGTAGCGGCGCTCGACGTCCTTCAAGCCGTGCCACTTCTCCGGCAGCGGCCGCAGGCATTTTGCGAGGAAGCCGACCCGGCGTGCCTTGACCGTCAGCTCTCCCGTGCGCGTCTTGAAGAGGTCTCCCTCGACACCGATCCAGTCCCCGAGGTCCAGAGCGAGATACAACGCCCACGCCGCCTCGCCGACGATGTCCCGGCGCGCGTAGACCTGCAGGCGGTCGAGTCCGTCCGAGAGGTCCAGGAAGCCCGCCTTCCCCTGCGTGCGGCGGGCGAGGATGCGGCCGGCGGTCGAGACCGCGATCACCTGCCGCTCGAGCTCCTCCGGAGGGCTGGCCCGGTGCGCTCGGGTGATCTCGCAGACCGCGGCCGTCAGCGGGAAGTCAAACGGGTAGACGTCTCCGACCAGCCGCCGGATCTCTTCGAAGTTGCGGCGTCGGTTCTCCAGGAGCGTCTGTTCGGCCGAGGCCTCGGCCGGACCGGGCGGCGCCGGGTCTTCCACGGCCGGGAGTATACGGGGCGGCCGCTCCGCGGATGAATCGGGCGCCTCCGCCGCAACGCGCGCTAGCAGCCCGTGGGCAAAGGGTGTGAGGCGGCGGTGCGAGCGCCGCGGGGGCGGATGCAAGGCGCCGCGACTCGGGCGTGTCCGGGGCGCATCGTCGAGGAGCGGCAACGCCGCAGGCGGCCCCGCGCCGCCGCAACCCCTTGGGGCGGCCGGCCTTTTGCTCGCGGCGTCGGAGAGAGGAAAAGAGCACGAACTGCGCACGAAGTTAGGCGCCGCGAAATGCAAAAGGCCGGACGCGACGTCCGCATCCATTTTTCCACGGGCTGCTAAAGGCGGCGCGACTACACGCGTGGCAGCGGCGGAGGTCGTAGCGGAACGGGAGACGACTGCACGATCGACGTGGTGGTCTGCCCGTAGGCGAGGAAGCGGTCGAGGATTTTCTCGATCTGAGTGACCTCGGCCACGTGCACTTTGAGGAGGAAACAGTCTTCGCCCGTGATTCGGTGGCACTCGACGACCGCTGCCGTCTGTTGCGCGAGCTCGGCCACCTTGGAAAGCTGGCCGGGGCTGGGCCGGACCCGCACGTACGCCGTCACGGGCAATCCGAGCGCTCGTGGATCCAACTCGAGACGGTAACCGGCGATGACGCCGGCCTCCCGTAAGCGTTGAACGCGCTCGGCCACTGCTGGCGCTGACATCCGGAGATGGCGTGCGAGCTTGGCGGTCGGCAGGCGCGGATCCAGTTGGAGCTCCTTCAAAATCTGAAGATTCACCGCATCGAGCAGCGGGCTGGCAGAACTAGAGGCTGCTAGCCTTGAATGCATTCGTTTCGCAGACAAATACGCCTCCTGACCTTCATCATGGCATAGATCCTGATGCTCTGGTAGCGGAAGATGCCGTCATGGGCGTGCCGCCGCATCTGTTCTTCATGGTCAGCGCCCTGTTTCACTACCTCGGGCCGGCCTTCGCCGTCCTGCTCTTCCAACACGTCAACGTTCTCGGCGTCACCTGGCTGCGAATCGCAAGCGCCGCAGTGGTCTTTGCCCTCTGGCGTCGGCCATGGCGCGTTTTCCGCGAGCTTGCCCCGAGGTCGAGACTCACGCTGGTGGCTCTTGGAGTGGTCCTGGCGGCCATGAACGCCTGCTTCTACCAGGCGATTGACCGGTTGCCTCTCGGCACCGTGGGGGGCATCGAGTTCCTGGGCCCGGTAGCCCTCGGCGCGGCCGGGGTGAGGTCACACCGCAATCTTGCGGCGCTCGGGCTCGTGATCGGCGGAGTGTTTCTACTGACCGACATCCGCCTCGCGAGCCAGCCGCTCGGCCTCTTGTTCGCCTTCGGCAACTGCGCGCTGTTCGTACTCTATGTCGTCCTGGGTCATCGGATCGCCCGGGACGGCGGCAGAAGCGGTATCGACCGTCTCGGTGCCGCCATGCTGGTCGCGCTTGTTGCCATCTCACCTCTCGCAATCACGGAGGCTGGACCCGCCTTCCGGGATGCCCGCCTGTTGGCCGCTGGATTTGGCGTCGGCGTCTGCTCGTCCGTGATCCCCTACGTCTGTGACCAGCTGGCAATGGCCCGGCTGCCCCGATTCACATTCGCCCTCTTGCTCGCGTTGTTGCCCGCGACCGCGACCACCGTCGGCATTCTGGTGCTTGGCCAGGTGCCCACAGTAATCGAGGCCGCTGGCGTCTTGCTCGTGATTGCCGGCGTGGCGACCCATCAGCAGTACCCGCAGGATAAAGTGACACCAGAAGAGTGGCGCCGGGAACCCGGAGACGTTTCCGCCGGCCCGCCGGGGATCGATGAGGTTCGGAGGGTGGCGAGGTGAGAAGGATCGCGCCAGGTCCGCAGAGGAGAGCGAATGAAGGAACCGTCGGTCGGTTCGGCAATCTCCTCTCAGGCAGAGAACAAGACGGAGGCTTCTATGAAGATCAGGCTCAGTAGCGTAATTGTAGACGACCAGGACAAGGCCCCGGGGCGGGCACCGCGAAACGAGCGCCTTGCGGGAGCGTGGCCGAGCGCGACTCCGGATGTCCGCCGCCTCAACGCCGGCCGGCGGCGAACGGGTTGCGCGCGGTCACGCCCGCGTAGACCTGGCCATCATTCAAGTCCTCGGTCCACAGCGTGCGACAGCCGAGCCGCCGCGCGCTCTGGATCACCATGGCGTCCCAGAAGGAGATGTCTAACCGCTGGTGCAGGGCGATCGCGGACAACAGATCCGCGCGCTCCGGCTCATGAAGGTTCCACTCCGCGAAGTCGGCCACTTTCGCAGCCGCCTCCGAGGAGGTGAGCGGCCGGGGGAGCTTGCGCGTGACCGACACGAAGAACTCGGCGAGCACCTGAAGGCTCAGGCATCCCAGGCGTCCCCTCCACAACTCGTCGAGCAGAGCGAGAGCCTGCTCTCGCTTTCTCGAGGCGGTTCGATCGAAGGAGTAGATCAGGACGTTCGCGTCGACGAACTGCGGCGCCGGATCAGCGACGCTCGTGGAGCTCATCGCGGGTCCAGGTGATCTTGCCATGCGTGCCGAGGTCGCGAGGGTGTTTGATTTCCTCGAGCCAGTGCTCGCGCGCCCGCTCGTACGCGTCGTCTCGACGGACGAGCTCTTCGAGAGCCTGGCGGAGCAGGCCCGAGACCGACGTCTCCCGCTCGACGGCGAGGAGCTTGACCTTTCGCAGAAGCTGTTTGGGCAGCGCCAGCGTGATGTTCTGAGTTTCTGTCTCCATGTCCTTCTTCTTTTCGCGAGAGAGATATTTCACGCGAATAAGTGTAACACGCATTTACGTGTCAGTCGTACACCCCGTCGGCGAACCAGGCGTTGCTCACGCGGTCGCGGTAAATGCGGTAGAGGCCTCCATCGGAAAGCTCCACGTCCCAGTAGTCGCGCGCGGCGGGCTCCCCCGACCACCACCCCTCCTCCATGGACCAGGGGCCTGCGGCGACGCGGACGCTGCCCGAGATCTCGGGACCGCCATCGATGGACTTGAGGGAAAGCAAGCGGAAGCTGGCGACATTCCTGCCCTCACCCCAACCCTCTCCCGGAGGGAGAGGGGGCGAGTCCGTCATCACCTCCAGCTCGACCGGCGAGCGCAGGACGCGCACGGCGAGCAGCCCCCGCCCGGCTCGGGACGGGCGGGCGAGCTCGGGAGGCGGCGGCGGCTCGTAGCCCGAGGACGCGAAACGCTCGGGGCGGTGGCCGTCGGCGGTGCGCGGGGAGCCGACGCGGTCGGCGCCCAAAAGCGACGCCAGGCGCGCGATCGTCGTCGCGAGGCGGTCGGGGGAGAGCGCGGGAGGACCAAAGAGAGAGAGCTGCGCGCGGTGCGGCCGGTCGGGGTGCGCGGAGAAGGCGAAGCCGGTGACCGGCGCGCCGGGAGGGCGCGCCTCGAGCTCCAGGCGCACGAGGGTCAGGAGCGTCTTCGTGTCGCGCGTCGGGGCCGGCAGCTCAATCGCGCGCGCGTCGCAGCCGTCGGGGTCGAGCTTCAGGGTCAGCTCCAGACGCCGGCAGGCGAGCCCCTGCGCGTCGAGGCGCCGTGTGAGTCTCTCCAGCGCCGCGTTGCCGACGAAGAGGAACGGCTCCAGTGAGACGAGCGGCCACTCGAGATCCATCCCTTCGGAGAGAGACAGCGCCGGCAGGCGCGGCTCCAGGGGCCGGGGATCGAGCCCGCGCGCGGCCGTGTGGAACTGCCTCCCGAGCTCCCCCAGACGGCTCTCGACCTCGCCCGGCGGGAGCTTCGCGAAGTCGCCGATCGAGCGGATGCCCCACCGCTCGAGGGTCGCCGCAATTTCGATCTGCGGGGCGAGGCGCGCGAGAGGGAGCGGCGCGAGAAAAGCCGCCTCCTCTCCCGGCGGCACGACACGGGGCGAGTCGGGCAGCCCCGCCGCGACGCGCGCGGCGAGCTTGGAGGAGGCGAGACCGGCGCGGGCCGGCAAGCCGGCTTTCTCGACGGCCGCGATCAGGTCGCAGCCGAGGACGTGTTCGGCCCTTGCCATCCCCTCACCCCGGCCCTCTCCCGGGAGGAGAGGGTGTAAAGCCGGGATCCCTTCGATGTCCAGATACACGACTCCCTCGCCCGCGTCCTCGACGCGCGGCGAGAAGCCATCGGCGACCTCGAGCAGCGCTTCCTGCCCCGTGCGCTCGCTCTGGCGGTCGCGCGCGCGGGCCGTGAGCTTCGGCAGGAGCGCCCGCGCCTGCGGCAGTGTCATGCCGGCCTCGATCCCGGCGCGGCGCGCCTTGCGCGAGGCGGCGAGCACGCGGGCGGCGTTGCCGTTGCCCTCGACGACCACGACAGCCTCCCCTTTCAAGTCCGGCTCGCTTCTCAGCCGCGCCGCGAGCGGAAAGAGGGGCACGTAGATGCAGCCGAGGCGCATGGGCTTTCCGCGATCCGCTTTCCGCTATCGGCCAACCGAGGAAATCTCCGAAATCCCCTTCCGGCTGAGAGCCGAGAGCTGAGGGCTGACAGCCTCAGAAACGGACAGAGAGAACGGCTCCGATTGGTTCGGCGTGACTCGACCGAATTTCTCGAGGGTCAGCCGCGAGGAGATTCCGGCGAGAAGGCGCGGCGCCCTGCCGCTCCCCCGCCAGAGAGGACGCGCGCCGGCCGCGGAAACGACGGCGTCGGCCGCGATCCCGCTCGAGCGCCAGGGAGTCGAGAGCAGCAGTGCCGCGCCCCGCGCCTGCGCCGCGCGCGCCAGGCGCACCCACGCCGCGTCGGGGACGTACCGCATGCGCGGGGCAAGCCCCAGGTCCGCGACGACCAGGGGAAAGCCCGCCGCGATCAGCATCTCCGCAGCGGCGAGCGCCTCCTTCGCGCGCTGCGGGCGCACCCAGAGCAGGCGCGCGAGGTCGACACCCGCCTGCTCCGCCGCCTGGGGATCGAGGTGATCTCCCAGGTCCACGAGCGCCGCGGCCTGCCCGCTCGAGGTCGCCGCCGCGAGCGCCGCGAGGCCGAGCGAGAAGCGCCCGCTCGAGCGCCGGCCCGACAGCTCCACCAGGCTCCCCCCCGGCAGCCCCCCGGGGAGCAGCCGATCGAGCGCCGGCACGGCCGACGGCAGAGCGCCCCGCTGCGCGCAGGCGGAGGCGAGCTCCGAGGCGCGGCGCAGATGCACGCCCGGGCTCGAGAGCAGGCCGCCGCCCGGTCTCTTCGCGAGCCCTTCTTCCAAGAGCCGCTCGAGAGCGAGAGCCTGCAAAGCGCCCATGCGACCTCCCGATGGGTGGGGGACGCAAATTAGGCGTAAATAAGGCGTAAGTCAAGGGGTCTCCTGAAGAGTTTCAATAGTTAAGTTTACTTGTCATATTGGAAAGTTAACATTACATTCGGGCAACGACGACAACGGAGGCCCACGTGCAGAAGATCGAATTCAACGCCTGCGGCCCCACAGCCCGGCTCTCCAAGGCCGCGATCCTCGAGCTCGCCATGGTCTACCTCGCGGGTTGGACGAGCTCGAGCAGCGGATCCATCTGGAGGCGCTCGCCCTCGCCTTCCCGGCAGTGCTCGTCGTCCTGCTGACACTCGGGCTGCTCCAGGTCGCTGGTGTGGCGCTCTCGCCGCAGGACTGGAGCTACCGGCACGTCTGGGCCTTCGCCTTCATCTTCTACTTCGTCGGCCTGACGTTGGCGCGGCGGCGCTACCGGTGAAGAACAACCTGCGCGTGCTTCGCGCCGAACGCGACTGGTCGCAGGCGGAGCTAGCCGAGCGCCTCGGCGTCTCGCGCCAGACCGTCAACGCGATCGAGACCGGCCGCTACGACCCGAGCCTCCCGCTCGCCTTCGGGATCGCGCGGGTCTTCGGCAAGCGGATCGAGGAGATCTTCGAGCCGGGGGACCTGCGCCGGGTCGGAGAGTAGGGGACCCTGCCGCTCGAGAGCGCCCCTTACCGCGACCCCTTCCCGGAGGGAGAGGCAGAGAGATCCCGGGCCATCTTTTCGCGTACATTCCCGCAGCCCCATGTCCGAATCGCTCGACGCCCCCGCTGTCGCCCGGCCGTCCCGCTCGATCACCTGGGCCACCGTGCGGGAAGCGGTCCGCGGCACGCACCAGGACTACACCGAGGGGCCGATCGGCCGGGCGATCGTGCTGCTCGCCGTGCCCATGGTTCTCGAGATGGGTCTCGAGTCGGTCTTCGCGGTCACCGATGTGTTCTGGGTCTCCCGCCTCGGGGCGGACGCCGTCGCGGCGGTCGGCATCACCGAGTCCCTGATGACGATCATCTACGCCGTCGCGATCGGTCTCTCCATGGCCGCCACGGCGACCGTCGCGCGGCGGATCGGCGAGAAGAACCGGGAGGGCGCCTCCGTCGCCGCGGTCCAGGTCATCGCGCTCGGCGCGGTCTTCTCGGCGGCACTCGGCGTCACCGGCGCCGTCTTCGCGCGGCCGCTGCTCGAGCGGCTGGGGGCCTCGCCGGGCGTGATCGCGACCGGGACGGGCTACGCCGTCGTCATGCTCGCGGGCAACGCCACGGTCTTCCTCCTCTACCTCATCAACGCGGTCTTCCGAGGGGCCGGCGACGCCTCGATCGCCATGCGGGTCCTCTGGCTCGGCAACGGCATCAACATCGTGCTCGACCCCTGCCTGATCTTCGGCCTCGGGCCCTTCCCGGAAATGGGTGTCACGGGCGGGGCCGTCGCGAACAACATCGGGCGAGGGGTCGCCGTGCTCTGGCAGCTGGCGCTGCTCGCGCGCGGGACCGAGCGGATCTCGATCCGCCGCCGGCATCTGAAGCTCGAGCCCTCGACGATGACGAGCCTGCTGCGCCTCTCGGGCAGCGGCATCCTGCAGGTGACGATCGGCACGGCGAGCTGGCTCGGCCTGATCCGCATTCTCACGGGCTTCGGCAGCGCGGCGGTGGCCGGCTACACGATCGGCATCCGCATCATCATGTTCGCGATCCTGCCGTCCTGGGGGCTCTCCAACGCCGCGGCGACGCTGGTCGGCCAGAACCTCGGCGCCCGCAGGCCCGACCGGGCGGAGCGCTCCGTCTGGATCGCCGCCTTCTACAACGCGGTCGTGCTCGGCGTTGTGGGCGCCGCCTTCGTGGCGCTCGCCGGGCCGATCGTCCGCCTCTTCACGACCGATCCCGCGATCGTCCCGTTCGGCATCGCGTGTCTGCGCACCGTCAGCTACGGCTTCGTCTTCTACGCCTACGGGATGATCTTCGAGCAGGCGTTCAACGGGGCGGGGGACACCTGGACGCCGGCCTATCTGAACCTTCTCTGCTTCTGGCTCTGGGAGATCCCGCTCGCCTGGTTCCTGGCGACACGCGCGAATCTGGGCCCGCTCGGCGTCTTCGTCGCGATCGCGGTGGCCTTCTCGACGCTTGCCGTCGTCAGCGGCCTCGTCTTCCGCCGCGGCCGCTGGAAGCTCAAGAAGGTGTGATGGGCTCTCGGGGGTCAGGTCTGCCTTCCTGTGAACTTGCCGCCAAGATCACAAGTTGAGAGACCTGACCCCATCCGAGCCCGGCCCGGCCGCCGTTATAGGCTCCGCCCGGTGGACGACCTCTTCGTCAAAGGCCTCCTGGTCGGCTTCTGCCTCGCTGCGCCGGTCGGCCCGATCGCGGTCCTCTGCGTCCAGCGGACCATGTCACACGGCAAGCTCGCGGGTTTCGTGTCGGGCCTGGGCGCCGCTGCGGCCGACGCGTTCTACGGAACGCTCGCAGCCTTTGGAGTCACCGTCATCTCCGCGTTCCTGCTGGATCACCGGATGCTCTTCCAGCGCGCTGGCGGGGCGATCCTCAGCGTGCTCGGTCTGCGCCTTCTCTTCGCGCGGCCGCCCCGGAGGCAGAGCGAGAACGACGGCCGCAGTCTCTCCGCCGACTTCTTCTCGACGTTCGTGCTGACGCTGACCAACCCGATGACTTTCATCGCGTTCGCCGCCATCTTCGCCACGCTGGGCGTCGGCGTGGTCTGGGGGCACTCGATCCTGACGGCCGAGCTGGTGGGCGGCGTCTTCGCGGGCTCGGGGCTGTGGTTCGCGGTCCTGGTGGCGCTCGCGAATCTCTTCCGCGACCGCTTCCGCTACCGGATCCTCGTCGCGATCAACCGCGTGGCCGGCGTCTTCGTCATCGGTGTCGGCGTCCTCTATCTCTTCGTCTTGCGCAAGGAGCCCAGGGTCAATCCGGAGCTGCTGCTCCACCCGATCGAGGCGCTCGAAGGGCGCCTGCCGACGCCTTCCCCAACCGTGCCGCTGCCCGCGGAACGCTAGCCCGCGCCGCTGCAACCGCTTGCTCGCCGCTGTCATGTGACATGTCGGTACCGCGGCCGACGCGGCCGGGCGTTGCCGGCGAGCTGCGTCACCTGATCGGATACGGTCGAAGGCCTCGTCGATGAGTTCTGCCGCCCCGTGGCACCTAGGTGGCTGCCCCGCGGCGGTACAGTCTCTATCCAGAATGCCGGTGCAGGGGGCACCCTGTCCTCGCGTCCGCTCGGGCCGCTCGCATCGCCAGCGCGGCTCCGGTTCCACTCTTCGTGCGCTCGCGCGAGAGCTGCTGGAGAGCGATTGTCGCTACTTCGAATGCGGCGCCCGCGTTGAGCAGCTTGCCGGCGCCGCGCTCGCCTGGATGGAAGGGCTGGAGGGCCATGCTGCGGGATGTGTCGTGCAGCGAATCGATGCCTCGGCCGTCTCCCTCGAGCCGGATCGCTGGCTCGAGACAATCGAGAACCACCTGGTTCGACGCGGAGCCTCACGGGCCCGGCTCTATCTGCAGCAGAGGATCCCAGGCCTCGAGGCGGCGCTGCTGGGCCGCGGATACAGACCGCGGGAAGAAGTGGGCTTCCTCAGACTCACGGCGGTCGTCCCGACGGCCGCTGGCGCGGTGGCCGCCTCGATCCATCCGGTGGAAGGAGCCTCGGGCTGGTCGACGAAACTCGCGCTGCACAGGCAATGCCCTGAACGCCCGGATGGCCATGAATCTGTCGCCGAGGAGTGGGTCGAACTGGAGAAGCGAAAGACCGCCGCGGGCTACATGCAGGCGTTTCTGATCAGAGTCGGCGGAGCGGTCGTTGGCGCGGTGGCCGCGGCTCCGCAGGGCGAGCTTCTGCGGGTCAAGAACCTGGTGGTTCATCCAGCCTATCGAGGACGGGGCGTGGCGAGGCAGGCTGTGGGCCGCCTGTGGGCCCTTGCGGCGGACTCCGGTAAGCGGGCTCTCGGTTGCTTCGCGCTCGCAGGTGAGGCGTCCGAGACGCTGTACCGCCGTTGCGGGTTCCAGGCCGTAACGCGCCAGACCGAGTGGCTGAAGAACCTGTCACACAGGCCCCATCTTTCCGCGCCCCGTTCGGTACTGCATCTCGGCCAGGGCGCGGCCGGTAGCCAACGAGGTCTTCCATGAGAGGCCGAGCTTCGGCGATGTCGGGCGGGCTTTCCGAGGAGGAGGTGGCCCGGTACTGGGCCGAGGGCTTCGTCGCCGTTCGGGGAGTGTTTTCGAGAAGCGAGGTCCTGGTCTGGAGGCGTGAATGCGACCGGCTCTGGGCGGCGGCCTCGATCAATGACCGGGATTCCCGGATCCAGTGGAGAGAGCACGCGACCAAAGGCGAGGTGCCGGACCGGTTCGACCCGGTCATCGACATCTCGCCGGTCTTCCATCGGCTGGCCCAGGACGACCGCCTGTTGGATGCGGCCCGCAGCGTCCTCGGCAGTGAGGCAACTCTGCTCAAGGACAAGCTGATCACCAAGAGGCCCGGCACCAAGGGATATGGAATGCATCAGGACTTCACGTACTGGGCCTTCCTGGGAGTCCCCGCGGACGCGATCGTGACGGTGCAGGTCAGTATCGACGCGGCTGGCGAGGCAAATGCCGCCATCGAGGTCTTCCCGCGCCTGCACCGGCGCCAATTGGAGGCGCCTCCCGAGGAGCCACGCGATGTTGACGAAACGAAGATGGACCTGAGCGACGGTCGGGTCGTTCGGTCGCGGCCTGGAGACATCCTCTTGTTTCATAGCCTGGTGCCGCATCGGAGCGCGCCGAATACGTCACTCCAGAATCGGCGAGCCATCTTTGTGACCTACGTAACCGGTGGCAACGACGACGTGTACGAGCGTTATCATGCGGAGAATCATCATGGCGCTCGCCCAGTACCTCGGAGGAGTTCGTGGCCTTCCTCTCCGAGCCCGTCGCCACACAGCCGCGCGGCAAGGAAACCCATGTGATCGCCGACAACCACTCGGCCCACAAGAGCAAGAGGGTCCAGCAGTTCCTGGGCCGAACGCCCCATCCATCTCCACATCACTCCCACCTACTCCTCCCGGCTCAACCAAGTTGAGATCTGGTTCACCATACCGGATCAGTACGGATCGCGTTTCCAGCGTTACGGTCAACTAGGCTGCGCCGAGCGCCGCCCCGGCCTTTCGCAGGGCGCGCTCGAGGGAGCCGTCCACCCCGGCGGCGAGCGCCTCCTCGAGAGTGAACCACGCGGCGCGGCGTACCTCTTCGGCCTGGATCGCGAACGATTCCTCCGCGGTCGTCAGCAGGTAGCGCAGGTCGAAGTGAACATGGGCGGGCCGGTCCGGACGGGGCGGGATCGGATGGACGTCCACATCCAGCAGCAACGCTCCGAACGGGGCCTCGAGCGCCGCGACCCCTGTCTCCTCGAGCGCCTCCCGGCGCGCTGCCTCGAAGACCGATGCGTCGCCCGGCTCCACGTGGCCGCCGGGCTGGAGCCAGCGCTCGAGCCTCCGGTGGTAAACGAGCAGGTAGGCGCTCCCC
>JBOGJK010000671.1:0-3103 GCA_050745345.1 Thermoanaerobaculia bacterium | reverse complement strand
GTCCTGCTCTTCGCCGCGCTCTTTCTGCTGCGCACGCTGCGCCTGCTTCTCTTGCAGTGGCTGGGGCGGGGTCTCGCCGCGCGGCGACCGCCGCCGAAAGAAGGGGAGATGGCGCGCGACCCGGTCTGCGGCGCCTGGTTCGACCGGAGGCTCGCGGTCACCGGGCGCCGCGGCGGGGAGCTCGTCGAGGTCTGCTCCGAGGGGTGCCGCCGGAGGCTCGAGGCCGGATGAGCGAGCTCTTCGACCTGGGCCCCTCCGCCCCCTCGCCCGAAGTGCCTGCGCCCGACACGCCGCTGGCGGACCGGATGCGGCCGCGTTCGCTCGACGAGGTCGAGGGGCCGGAGGAGGTCGTGGGCGGCAACGGCTTCCTGCGCCGCGCCATCGCAGAGGACCGCGTCCCCTCGCTCGTGCTCTGGGGGCCGCCCGGTGTGGGCAAGACGACGCTCGCCCGGTTGATTGCGGCGCAGACGGCCTCCAGCTTCCTCTCCTACTCGGCGGTCGCGACGGGCGTCAAGGAGATGCGGGAGGTGCTCGAGGGCGCCAAGAAGCAGCGCGGTCGGACGGGCAAGAGGACGATCCTGTTTCTCGACGAGATCCACCGGTTCAACCGCTCGCAGCAGGACGTCTTCCTCAAGTACATGGAGTCGGGGGACATCGTGCTGATCGGGGCGACGACGGAGAACCCCTCCTTCGAGCTCAACGGCGCGTTGCTCTCCCGGTGCAAGGTCGTCGTGCTCGAGCCGCTCGCGCCCGAGTCGATCGCGCGGATCGTCCGGCGGGCGCTGCAGGACCTCTCGCGGGGGCTCGGGGCGCGCGACTTCCGCCTGGACGACGAGGCCCTCTCCTTTATCGCGCAGACCTCGGGAGGCGACGCCCGTCGCGCCCTGAACCTGCTCGAGGCCGCCGCGGCAGACGCGGAGGCGGGCAGGACCAAGCGGATCGAGACCTCGCGCCTGCGGGAGCTGCTGCAGCGCAAGGTGCTCCTGTACGACAAGGCGGGGGAGGAGCACTACAACCTGATCTCCGCCCTCCACAAGTCGATGCGCGAGTCGGACCCGGACGCCACAGTGTACTGGCTGGTGCGGATGCTGGAGGCGGGGGAGGACCCGCTCTACGTCGCCCGGCGCATCGTGCGCTTCGCCTCCGAGGACGTGGGCCTGGCCGACCCGCGGGCGCTTCAGGTCGCGCTCGACGCAAAGGAAGCCTTCGACTTCCTCGGCCTTCCGGAGGGTTCGCTCGCGCTCGCCCAAGCGGCCGTCTACTGCGCGATGGCGCCCAAGTCCAACGCGCTCTACGTGGCGGAGACGGAGGCGAAGACCGACGTCGCCGAGAAGCCCGCGGAACCGGTGCCGGCCGTGATCCGGAACGCCGTGACGCGTCTCATGAAGGAAGTGGGGTACGGCCTGGGCTATCGGTACGCCCACGCGGAGCCGGAGGGAGTCGGGGGCATCGAGTGCCTGCCCGAGGCGCTCTCCGGCCGGCGGTACTACCGGCCGCGCTCCTCGGGCGAGGAGGCGGAGCTGTCGAAGCGGCTCGAAGCGGTCCTGCAGAAGCGCCGGAGGAAGTGGGAGAAGGAGGCGAGGAAGAGGTAGCTTCTCAGCTCTCTTCGCGCCTGTAGTTCGGAGCTTCCTTCGTGATGATCACGTCGTGGGCGTGCGACTCCTTGAGCCCGGCGGAGGTCACCCGGATCATGCGCGATTTCGTGCGCAGCTCTTCGATCGTCGAGGAGCCGGTCAGGCCCATTCCGCTGCGGACCCCGCCGATCAGCTGGTGCACGAGCGCCTCGACGCTCCCCTTGTAGGGGACCATCCCCTCGATCCCCTCCGGCACGAGCTTGGAGAGGCCTCCGTTGCCCGAGGGCTCGGCCTCCATCGACTCCTGGAAGTAGCGGTCCGAGGAGCCGGACTTCATCGCGCCCAGTGACCCCATGCCCCGGTAGGCCTTGAAGGTCCTGCCCTGGTAGAGGATCGTCTCGCCGGGAGACTCCTCGGTGCCGGCCAGAAGCGACCCCACCATGACCAGGTGGGCCCCGGCGGCGATCGCCTTGGTGATGTCGCCGGAGAACTTGATCCCGCCGTCGGCAATCAGCGGAACGCGCGTGCCCCGGGTCGCGCGGGCGCACTCCTGGATGGCGTGGATCTGCGGGACTCCAGCGCCGGTGACCACACGGGTCGTGCAGATCGAGCCGGGGCCGATGCCGACCTTGACGGCGTCGGCGCCTCGGGCGACCAGGTCGCGAGCCCCCTGCTCGGTCGCGACGTTGCCGGCCACGACCGGTGTGGAGGGGAACTTGCGCTTCAGCAGTTTCAGCGCGTCGAGCACACCCTGGCTGTGCCCGTGCGAAGAGTCGAGGACGAGCACGTCCACCTTGGCCCGCACGAGCTCCCGGGCCCGCTCCAGCAGGTCCCGGGAGACGCCCACCGCGGCTCCCACCCGCAGGCGTCCGAGGCCGTCCTTGGCCGCGTCGGGGTACTTGATCGCCTTCTGGATGTCCTTGACGGTGATCAGGCCCTTCAGGTTCCCCTGCCGGTCCACGACGAGTAGCTTCTCGATGCGGTGCGCGTGCAGCAGCTCCTTGGCCTGTTCGAGGGTCGTGCCGACGGGTGTCGTGATCAGGTGGTCCTTGGTCATCCGGGTGGAAATGGGCTGGTCGAGGTGCGTCTCGAAGCGCAGGTCGCGGTTGGTCAGGATGCCGACGAGCTTGCCCCGGGCGTCCACGACGGGCACCCCCGAGATCTTGTAGCGGGCCATGACGTCGAGCGCCTCGGAGATCTTCTGCTCGGGCCGGCAGGTGACCGGGTCCACGATCATGCCCGACTCCGACCGCTTGACCTTGTCCACCTCGGCGGCCTGCGCGGCGACCGTCAGGTTCTTGTGGATGACGCCGAGGCCTCCCTGCTGCGCCATCGCGATCGCGAGGCGCGACTCCGTCACCGTGTCCATCGCCGCCGAGACGATCGGGATGTTCAGGGAGATCGTCTCCGTCAGCTCGGTGCGCAGGTCCACGTCGCGCGGGTGGACCTTCGAGTGCGCGGGAAGCAGCAGGACGTCGTCAAAGGTCAGCGCCACCGGGATCCCGGTGCCTCGCGGCGCACTCCTCGAG
>JBOGJK010000670.1:0-3097 GCA_050745345.1 Thermoanaerobaculia bacterium | reverse complement strand
AACAGATCAGCAGGGCGTAAAGCACCAGGGACTCGATCAGGACGAGGCCGAGCAGGGTCATTCCACGGATGTCCTTGGCGGCGCCGGGGTTGCGCGAGATCCCGTCGGCCGCGGCCGAGGTGGCCCTCCCCTGCCCGATGGCCCCTGCCGAGGCGGCCAGCCCGAGCAGAAAAGCCGCCCCGATCACGCCCCACTTCACCCCGCCCGATACGGGAGCCGCGGCGCCGCCGGCCTCCTGCCCGAGCGCCGGCAGGGCCAGCACCAGCGCCAGAGCAAACAGCAGAATCGCTTTCTTCCGCATCCGAAAATCTCCTTCTCCTTCACGCCCTCCGGCGCGGAGGTTGCGAAAACCTATCACAAGGGTCAGTGCGCCTCGTGGGCGGTCGCAATCTGGACGTAGACCGTCGAGAGCAGCGCGAAGACGTACGCCTGCAGCAGCGCCGTGAAGATGCCGAGCGCCATCATGGGCCAGGGCACGACGATCGGCACCAGGCTCGCGAACACGTTGGTGGTGGTGTGCTCGCCGTAGATGTTCATGAAGAGACGCAGCGACAGCGAGAGGATCCGCGCGAAGGTGCCGATGATCTCGATGACGAAGAAGAGTGGCGCGATCGCCAGCAAGGGGCCCGTAAACTGCCCGAGGTACCGGAAGAAGCCGTGCTCCCGTATCCCCTCCGTGTTGAAGTAGAGGAAGGAGACGATCGCCAGGGCCACCGTCGTCGAAAGCGAGCCGGTAGGCGGCTGCAGGAAGAAGAAGAGCCCGAACAGGTTCGCGGCACCGATGAAAACGGCAAAGGCGCCGATGATGGGCAGGTATTTCTTCTGCGCTCCCTCATGGATCGCGTCGTCGACCAGCCCGCGCAGCCCGGAGACGAGCATCTCGAAGAAGCTCTGGAGCTTCCCCGGCTTCTCCCGGCTGTAGCGCCGGGCCATCCAGGGGAAGAACAGCGCAAAGATCGCGAGCAACAGGAGCGTCATGATCGCCGCGTCCGGGATCCACGCCTCCTTCCCGTCAGGGAAGAAGAACGCGGCCATGCGCGGCGACAGCTTCTCGACCGGCGGCTCGCCGAGAAGCTTCAACAGCAGAGCGTTGACCGGCCCGTACAGGATCGAATGATGCTCGCCCACTCTTTCGCCCTACTCCTTCATCCACATTTCGGGAACAACGGCCAGGACCACGACGGAAAGCCCGACGGCCCCCGCCACCGGATCGAACCCCTCCCACCGCCAAAGAACCAGAGCCAGGAGCACGAAGCTTCCAGCGGTCACCAGCAGGAGGGGCAACAACGTGCGCAGACCGGGTTTCGCCTGCCGGGGAACGAGACGCTCCGTGAGTTTCTCGAGTACGAGAAAGCTCAAAATAACCACGGCCCCGGCGATTGTCAAGGAGAGCCCCGAGCGCCATCCGAACGCGAACGCCACCGCGATCGCGGCCGCTGCCAGAGCGAAGGCGCGACGCCGGACGCGCCGCACCACCGCTTCGATGCCGGAGGAATCGGCACTCATCGCGTGATCCGGGCCACGAGCCGCAGGAGATGAAGAAAGGCGGAGGCCAGACCGAGCAGGGCCCCGACGTAGGCCGGCACCCGCCCCAGCCCCGCCCAGTCCCCGAGCCATTTGCCGAGGAAATAGCCGGCCACCGGCGAGGCCAGGAACAGGAGGCCCGCGGTCGTCCCCTCCGCCAGGAGAGACTGGCCCGACCCGCGCCGGGACTCGGAGCAAGGGCCCGCGGCTAATAGGCTCCGGGCACGCACACCCGCAACACCTCGAGCACGCCTTCCGGCGCGACGCCGACGATCAGCGTCCCCGCCGCGCAGATGACGACGGCCGCCGTCAGGGCGTCGGAGGCGCGGAACCGGGCGCCGGCCGCCTCGGAGAAGAACATCGCGGCGGCGATGCGGAAGTAGTAGAAGAACGAGACGGCCGAAGCCAGCAGCGCGAGCGCCACGAGCCAGGGGTATCCCGCCTTGAGCGCCGCCGTGAAGAGGTAGTACTTCCCGAGGAAGCCCGCCGTGGGCGGGATCCCGGCCAGTGACAGCAGGAAGACGAGCATCGCGACGGCCGCGGTCATGTTGCGCCGCGCGAGCCCGTTGAAGTCGGAGACCGACTCCGCCGCGTACCCCTTCGACTCGAGGAAGACGACCATGGCGAAGGCCCCGAAGTTCATGAACGTGTAGGCGAGCAGGTACACCAGGATGCCCCACAGCCCGAAGGGGGTGCGGAAGCCGAGCACGCCCAGCAGCGCGTAGCCCGCGTGGGCGATCGAGGAGTAAGCCAGCATGCGCTTGACGTTGGACTGCATGAGGGCGGCGAGGTTGCCCCAGATCATCGTGGCGGCCGACACCAGCGCCACGATCAACCCCCAGTCGGCGTGGAACTTCGGGAAGGCGACGTAGAAGACGCGGGCCAGCACCGCGTAGGCCGCGAGCTTGGGCCCCACCGAGAAGAACGCGGTCACGGGGGTCGGCGCGCCCTCGTAGACGTCGGGAGTCCAGAAGTGGAACGGCACCGCCGCGATCTTGAAGAGCAGGCCCGCCAGGAGCAGCAGGATCCCGAGGACGAGCAGGTTCGTGCGCTCCGCCCCCGCGAGCAGCTTCGCGAGCTCGGGCAGCCCCATCTGCCCCGCCACCCCGTACACGAGGGAGAGCCCGTAGAGAAGGACCCCGGAGGAGAAGGCGCCGAGGATGAAGTACTTCAACGCCGCCTCGGTCGACTTGGCCTCCCCCTTGAAATAGCCGGCCAGGATGTAGGAGGCAAGCGCCATCGTCTCGAGGCCGACGTAGATGGAGATGAGGTTGTCCCCCGAGACCATGAACATCATGCCGACACCGGTGAAGAGGAGAAGCGCGTAGTACTCCCCCCCCGCGTAGGGCGCGGACGCGACGAACCGCATCGAGGCGAGGATCGTCAGCAGGAGCGAAAGAAGGATCGTGAACTGGAAGAACAGGGCGAAGTTGTCCGCGACGAACATGCCGGAGAGGATCGGGCCGGCGCGGCGCGGCGGCGCGGCCGCGACGAACGCGGTCAGCGCGGCCGTCACGACCACGCAGAGGATCGAGAGATAGGCCAGGAACTCCTCCCGGGCCTTGCCGAGGGC
>JBOGJK010000669.1:0-5966 GCA_050745345.1 Thermoanaerobaculia bacterium | reverse complement strand
TCCTCAAGGTGCCGCCGGACCAGAGGGAGACTACCTCCGTCCAGGCAGCGATGACACCGATCAGCGACGGCATCGTGATCGGACCTGACGAACCACTCCTGGGCGCCCTGCCGAAGATGGCCTCGGGCGTCGGGCGGCTGCTCGTGATGGAGCAGGGCAAGCTCGTGGGCTTCCTCCCGATGAGCTCGGTGATCCGCCACGTGCGCGTGCGGGAGGAGCTCTCGAAGTGACGGGGCCGGCGATTGCTTCTCCTGCCGTGACGCGTGTTTGTCGACACGAGAGGCGCAGTGAGGGGCGATGAAGGTGCTTGTCTGCGTCGACGACGACCCTTTGTTCGAGGACGTGCTGGCGACGTTGCGCTGGTGCGTGCGGCTGCGAGACGGCGACCAGGTCATCGTGCTCCACGTCACGCCGGTCTCTGACTGGATGCGCGGCGCTGTGGAGTGGGCCGGGTGGGTGCGGGCCGAGAATGAGAAGGCCGAACGACTTTTTTCCAGGGGCCGAGACTTGCTCTCAAGGTGGGGGAATTTCCGCCGAGATCCTTCGAGCCGAGGGCGGCGTCGCCCGGGAGATCCTCGCGTGGCGCGGCCGAGCGGCAGGCCGATCTGATCGTCGTCGGCGCGCGCGGCCGGGAGGAGCGGGGATACCTGATCGGGTCCGTCTCCCAAAAGGTGAAGGCGCTCGCCCTGGCGGATGTGCTGGTGGTGAGGCGGGGAGCGCCCGTCGAGGAGGCGCGCTTGCGCACCCTCCTGGCGGTGGACGGCTCCCCGGACGCTAGCGGCGCATGCTGATGCCAGACGCCCCCTGGCACACCCTCGGCGCCGAGGAGGCGGCATCCCGTCTGGGCGCCGACCTCGCCTCCGGGCTCGACCGCGCGGAGGCCGCGCTCCGGCAGTCGAAGCGGCGGCGGAACTGCTCGTCCGACAGATCACGAAAGCCCTTGCAAAAGACGCCCAGGCGCCCGGCGTCCTCGCACAAAACGGCTCCCGATCCGTCAGCCGCTCCAACCTGGCGCGCAGGAGATCGATCGCCTCCGGTCGCGACATCGATTGCAACGCCTCCGGCTTCGGCGGTTCCTCCATGCCCGAAGGCTCGCACACCCGGCGCCTCATCGCCGGATGCAGGTGGACCACCCGGGCGGCCGCAAGCGGGCGCCTTGCGGAAAGTCCTGTGGCGCTTCCTTCCGGGCCGGGTTGTCCTCGCGGCGTCCCGCGGGCCGCCTCGAGCCCGCCCCGGCGGCGGACGTCCCTTTCCGGAGGCGGGGACCCCGGCTCAGAGGTCCGCGCGGGAAAGCCGCCGGGCGGCGAGCGCCGCCGGCAGCGTCGCCCATGCCAGGGTGGAGAGGGCTACGAGCGTGGCCGCTCCGGCCGGCCCCTTCGTGAAGCGAAGCAGCGCGAGGGAGGCGGCGCCGAAGGCGGTGGTGCCCTCGATGGCCAGCAGCGTGCCCGTGCGCACGGCGTCGATCGGGTTGGCCAGGGCGGCGACGATCAGGACCCTGGAGGCCGGGCCGGAAGGCAGCAGGGTTGCCAGCGCCAGCGCGGCCACGTCCCAGAGAACGACCGCGGCGAACCAGACGATGAGCGCCAGAGCCAGCGCCCGGGCCCGGCGCCCGGGCCCGCCCGCGGCGAGCAGGGCGGCGATCCCGAGGAAGATAGCGGTGAGCAAGAGCGCCGAGGCGAAGAGCAGGCCGTACGCTCCAGCGCCGAGCGGGCCCGACCGTCCGAAGATCACCAGGCCCGCGGCTCCGAGCCCGATTGCCTCCGCGCCCGCCAGCGCGGCGAAGAGCCCCGCGAGCTGCCCGTAGAGGACCGCCGGACGCGATACCGGCTGCGAGAAGAGCAGCTCCGCCTCGCCCCGCTCCGGGGAGAGCGCCAGGACCCCGATGACGAGCGCGGTCAGCGGCACGATCAGCAGGACCAGCTGCATGAGCGAAGCCGCGGTGCGCGCGAAGTCCTGCATCCCGGCTCCGCCCGACAGCACGTAGCCGGAGGCGGCGACCGCGAGCGAGAGAGCCCCGAAGACCGCGGCGAAGGCCTGCGTCCAGCGGGAGCGGACGGCCAGGCGCAGCTCCCGGCGGGCGCAGAGGAGGAAGGGGGACCTCTCGGAGAGCCGGCTCATGCCTTCGGGAGCCTCCCCCGGAGGTACTCGCCCACGAGGATCGACGCGGGATAGAGGATCTCCTCCTCGGTCTGGGCGTGCAGGATCATCTTCTTCGCGAAGAGGGCAAAGCCCGCGTGCCCCTCTTCCTGAGCGGCCTGCATCAGGCCCCGGAGCGCCTCGACGATGAGCCCATGTTCCTGAAGCATCCGGGGCAGCTCCGCCTTGAGCGTCTCGGACTGCTTCAGGTAGGGGCGCATGTCGGAGGCGACCTCGCCCCGCGCCAGGCGCGGCAGCAGCGTCAACGGCGGAATCGCGAACTCTTCCTCGAGCAGGATGTGGGGGCGCAGGACCTTGAGGACCCCCTGAGCCGCCTCTCCCGTCCGGCCCCCGGCCGCGGCTGCGCTCTCGAGCTGCTCCCGCAGTTCCTGGTGCTCGATCTTCAGGGCTTCCGGAACGTCGTGCATCATGGCCGAACCTCCCCGGCCCGGCGGGCCGGCGTTGCGGACCCGCGGGGCGCCGCGGGTCCGGAGACCCGGAGCGTATCTTCAAAGGAGACCGGTGTGCCTTCCCGTGCCGCGGGATCCCGGTCCCGCGAGGCCGCGTCGGCATGCGCCACCAGGTGAGAGCCCATCGGCGTGTCGACCCGGGGAGAGCGCGTGAAGAGGGCCTTCTCGGCGCGGACCCACGCCTTCGTGTGGTGGTCGGCGACATAGAGGACCGCGCCCTTCTGGAGCGGCTGCGACACGGAGAGGTAATCGGCGAGGCACCCGATGTCGTCGAAGAAGCGCGGCTCCTCCCGCGGAGCCGTGATCTGCGCGGCCAGGCGCGGGTCGTCGACCGGCATGCGGCAGGAGGCGCAGAGCTGGTTGCCGGCGTCGAGCTCGGCCGGCGGGACCTCGCTGCCGGCGCACCCCGCCGCGAGAAAGACGGCCGCCGCGAGTGCCCGGGTCGCAAGTCTCATCGGCCCTCTCCCACCAGATCCCGGTAGAGGACGTCCAGCCGTCCCTCCTCCGCGGCGAGGCCTCGGATCTCCGCCCCCGCCGCCCGCACGAGGTCGAGCACCAGCGGCCGGTCGGCTGCCGGACCGGGCACGATGAGCTCGTCCCCCGACCAGGTCGCGGCGGGCGAGACCTCCCGCACTCTCTCGAGCAGCCCGGTCACGCGGCGGTCGAGCCGCAGGCGCATGACGCCGCGCCGGGAGAGCCGCTCGGCAAGCTCGGTCTGCGTCAGCTCGGCCGCCAGCCGCCCCTCGACGAGCAGCGCGAACCGGTCGGCCAGCCGCTCGACGTCGCCGAGGTGGTGGGAGCTGAAGAGAAGCGTGTGCCCCTCGCGCCGGCGGCGGTCGACAAGGCCGTAGAAGGCGCAGAGCCCGTCGGGATCGAGCGCCGCGGTGGGCTCATCGAGCAGCAGGACGGGCGCGTCCGGCAGGAGCGCCGCGGCCAGACCCAGCCGCTGCACCATTCCGCCCGAGTAGGTCCCGACTGGGCGGCCCGAGGCGCCGTTCAGGGACGCGAAGCGCAGGACCTCCGGGACCCGCTCCCGCGGCGCGCCGCGCAGGCTCCGGTAGAACTCGAGCGTCTCGGCGCCCGTGAGCGTCTCGGGAAAGGCGACGCGCTGCGGCAGGTAGGAGATCGCGCGCCGGGCCTCGGGGTCCGAAGCGTCGCGCGGCGGATCGCCGATCTCGATGCGCCCCGCGCTCGGGTGGATCAGCCCCGCCGCGGCCTTCAACGTCGTCGTCTTGCCCGAGCCGTTTGGCCCGAGCAGCGCCACGGCCTCGCCGCGCGCGACCGCCAGGGAAAACCGGTCGACCGCGCTGCGGCCGCCCCACTCCTTCGAGAACCCCTCGAAGCGGATCATCGCTTCCCCAGGGCGAGCGCCACGGCTCCGGCGGTCAGCGCCAGCAGTGAGCCGAAAAGTCCGGCCAGGTGGAGGCTCCGTGGCCGCTCCGGGGGCCGGGGCACGCCGGGCAGGCGGGGCGTATGGGCAAGCGGCGATCGGTCCTCGACGGACACGGGCTCCAGGACGGGAAAGGTCCGCTCGGCGACGGCGAGCGCCGCGGCCGCGAAGCCTTGCGTGAAAAGGTCCGCGGCCGTCAGGTTGCCGCGGAAGTGGTCGAAGATCGAGGAGAGCCGGTACGGACGGTCCGTCCTGCCGTCGCCGTCCAGATCCGGGTGTTCGTTGTCCGACCAGTAGTTGCCGTCGAAGCCGGTGTCGGTCCGGCGCCCGACGAGCAGAAGCGGCGTCAGATTCGCCACGAAGGAGTTGCCTTCGAAGCGGTTGTCGGCGCAGGAGTCGTAGAGGACGATCGCGGTGTCCGACTCGGCGACGACGTTTCCGCGAAAGACGTTTCGATAGGAACCCTCCAGGAAGATCCCCCGGGCGTTGTCCGCGATGAGATTCGACTCCGCGGTGACGTCCTCGCACGCCTTCAGCAGCAGGCCGACGGAGGCAAACCCGCGGTTGTGAAGGAAGCGGTTGCGCCGGAAGACGATCCGTTTCGAGTACATGAGGGCGGTGCCCGCGGCGCCGTTCTCGAAGGTGTTGTCCTCGAAGAGGTTGTCATCCGAGAACATGTAGTGGAGCCCATAGCGCAGGTCGCGCGCCGTGTTGCCGGCAATCACGCCCTTCGAGGAAGACTGGATGTAGAAGCCGTCGCGCACCTGCTGCGCCGTGTTGCCGGTGAGGCGAAAGCCCACGGTGTTCCAGACATGGAATCCGGAGCCCTTTTCCCCGGGGTCTTTTCCGGGGATCCCGCGCACCGCGCAGCGCTCGACGCGCGCGCCGTCCGCCTGGTACAGGTAGATGCCGAAGAGAGAGCCGGAGACGCGGCAGTCGCGAATGGTCACGTTGCGGGCGGCGACGTGAACGCCCGAGGAGTCGTCTCCCAGGTCTCCGCCGCCCCGGCCGTCGATGTCGAACCCCTCGAGAACGACGCCGTCGGCGCGCACGCGCACGACCGTGCCGGCGCCGGAGCCGGAGAGAAGCGGCCTGCCGCGCCCGCGCAGGGCCACGGGCCGGTCGATGACGAGGTCTCCCGCGTAGATCCCGGGCCCGACCTCGACGGTCGACCCCGGCGCGGCTGCGTCGATGCGCGCCTGCAGCGGCGAGACCGTCGCGGCGGGCGCGCCTCGCGCAAGCGCCAGAAGCAGGGGGAGAAGGGCGAGGCTCATCCCGCCGACCGCGCCTCGGCGGCCTGCTCCGAGCGCGCCTCGCGCCAGGCGTAGAAGAGCGCGGCGGCGAGCACCAGGGCCACGCCCGCCAAAGCGTAGGAGCCGGCGGCCGGATAGGAGTAGACCTCGAAGTTGGCGAGCTTCTTGCCCCCGAAGAGGGGAGGCATGAAGGGCTCGACCTTGACCGACGCCTTCGGGTCGAGGTTGTGCCCGTAGGCGTAGAGCTTGTAGCCGAAGGACCAGAGGGAAAAAAGGCCGAAGTAGAGGTAGAGCACGAAGACGTCGACCAGGGTGCCCATCCTCCCGAGCACGGAGGCGCGCAGGAAGACCAGCGCCAGGGCGCCCACGACGAACGGGATCCACTTGAACTCGGTGAACTCCGCCGTCGAGAGCTCCTTCATGCCGATGTAGTGATTGAGGATGTTGATCTCGTTGATGTCCTGGCCGCCGTTGCCGCCTTCGAGCTTGTAGCTGTAGATCTGCATGCGCAGGCCCCCGGGGTACTGCGGCGCGAACATCGTTATCTTCCAGAGCGGCGCGAGATACGCCGGAGCGAGCAGCAGGAGGGCGGCAAGCAGCAGGACGCGCGGCCGAAGGTCGAGCGGCAGCTCCAGGAACCGGTTGCTTCGTTCGAAGTACGCCTTCATGGCTGCCTCCCCGGGCCGCCCGGAGGCGGGGCGGTCCCCACCTCCGGAC
>JBOGJK010000668.1:0-2239 GCA_050745345.1 Thermoanaerobaculia bacterium | reverse complement strand
CCCTCACCCCGACCCTCTCCCGGAGGGAGAGGGAGCAGACTCCCGGAAGATCCGCGACGACCGGATCCCCCAGGCGTGCAGCTTGTAGAGGAACATCGTCTTCAGGATCGCGATGCCGTAGCGCACGGACGGGCCGAAGGCGATCTGGGAGGCCTCGTCAAAATAACGGGTCTCGATCGGGATCTCCCGTATCCGCAATCCCTTCGCCATCCCCTGCGCAATGATCTCGGTGTCGAAGACGAAGCCGTCGGAGTTGGCCTCGAGGTTGACCGACTCCAGGTATTGCCGCGAGTAGGCGCGGAAGCCGCTGTGGTACTCGGTCAGATAGATCAGGAAGGTGGCGTTCTCGACCGCGGTCAGGAAGATGTTGCCGAGGTACTTCCACTTGGGCATCCCCCCCTGGATCGGCCGGCCGCCCAGCATGCGGCTGCCGAACACGGCGTCGCACCTGCCTGCGAGCAGCGGCTCGATCAGATCGGGAATGACAGCGGGGTCGTACTGGTGGTCGGGGTGCACCATGACGACGATGTCGGCCCCCCGATCCAGGGCCGTCCGGTAGCAGCTCTTCTGGTTGCCGCCATAGCCGCGGTTGCTCGAATGCGCGACGACGTGGATGCCCAGCCGCCGGGCGACCTCGATGGTCCGGTCGCGGGAGCAGTCGTCCACCAGGATGACGTCGTCGACCGACCCGGTCGGGATGTCCGCGTGCGTGCGCTCGAGCGTCTTCTCCGCGTTGTAGGCGGGCATGACGACGGCGATCTTCGGGCGCCGCTTCGGGCGCGGGGCGGCCTCCGCGGGCCGCCGGCTCTCTTCCACCTCAGATCCCCCGGCGGGTCAGGATCACCGGAAGCGTGCGCAGCATGATGGCGAGGTCCAGGCCGATCGACCAGTTGTTCAGGTAGGCCAGATCGTAACGCAGCTTGATCTCCGGCTCCGAGGCGTAGTCGCCGGAGATCTGCGCGAGGCCGGTGACCCCCGGCCGCACGGCGTGGCGCAGCTCGTAGCCCGCGACGGTCTCGGCGAACCGGGCCGTGAACTCGGGCCGTTCGGGGCGCGGGCCCACCAGGCTCATGTCCCCGCGCAGGACGTTCCAGAGCTGCGGGATCTCGTCGACCCGCGCCGAGCGCAGGAACCTGCCGACCGCGGTCACGCGCGGGTCGTCGGGGACCGCGAGCACGGCGCCCGTCTCGATCTCCGCCCCCGGGCGCATGGTCCGCAGCTTCCACAGCTCGAAGACCCGTCCATCCTTGCCGACCCGCTTCTGCCGGTAGAAGACGCCGCCGCGGGAGGTCGCTCCGACGAAGAGCGCCGCGAGTCCCAGGACCGGGCCCAGCAGAAGCAGCAGCGGCCCCGCGATGGCGATGTCGAAGGCGCGCTTTGACGCGGCGGCGAGCCCCTCGAGCGGCCGCACCCTGGCCTCGAGCAGGGGCAGGTCGCCCACGATTCGGAAGCGCAGCCTCCCGATCATGGTCTCGAAGGGGGAAGGCCAGACCAGCAGTTCCGTCCGGAAGTCGGCCGGGATCGCATGGGCGAGCCGGTCGCGCCAGGTCGGCCCCTCGGGCGTGAGGATCAGGTCATCGATCCGCTCCCGCGCGGCGACCGCTGCGATCTCCGCGACCGGCCCGAGGCGCGGCAGCCCGGCGTTGCCGCTCTCCCCGATGACACCGACCACCTCGACGCCGGTCCAGGGGTGCCGCCGGATGGCGTCCGCGATCAAGGAAGCCGCCGGGCCGCTCCCGACGACCGCGGCGCGCCGGCGCGGCTGTGGGAAGAGGTGGTCGAGCGCCGTCCTCCAGGCCGCAAGCAGGAGCGCGTCGATCACCACGTAGAGCACGAGGACCGACCGGGGGAACGCGTAAGGCTGGGCGAAGGCGAGGAAATAGACGGAGGAGAGCAGGAGGAGCTGTAAGAAAAGGGCCGGCAGGAGAAGCCGTGCCAGGGGCTCCCGGAAGCGCTCGCGCGCGCCGTAGAGGCCGAACAGCGACATCGAGAGCCCCTGCGCGCCGACGATCAGGACGAGATTGCCGAGCGTGAAGCGCACCTTCTCCGGCGGCAACAGCGTCTCGGTGCCCGGAATCGAGACGCGTGTGCGCAGGTAGAAGGCGAGGTAGAGGGCCGCGGCGGCCGCCAGCGCGTCCCCCACGAGGGCCGCCGGGCGGAACAGCGTGTGCGCGCGCGCGGCCAAGGCTATCTCGCAGCCGGCTTCCAGACCGGGCGCCGGTAGCCGAGAAGCCCGGCC
>JBOGJK010000667.1:0-1650 GCA_050745345.1 Thermoanaerobaculia bacterium | reverse complement strand
GTGTCGACCCCACACTTCGCGGCCTTCGAGGAGGGTCAGGACGACCCTCGTTTCGTGGATCTGCTCGGATGGGATCTCGAAGAGGTTGCGGTCGAGGACGACGAGGTCCGCCGACTTTCCCGCCTCGATCGAACCGGTCTCCTTCTCCTGGAAGGCCGCGTACGCTCCGGCGATCGTGTAGGCCGCGAGAGCCTCGGGCAGCGAGACGCGCTCTTCCGGGAGAAAGGCCGGTCCCGGCCCCTCCTCCAGGCCGCGCCGGGTCACGGCGATCTGGATGGCGTCGAGCGGGTTCATGGAGGAGACCGACCAGTCGCTGCCGCCGACGACGACGGCGCCGGTTGCGGCGACACTTTCGATCGGGTAGAGCCAGCGTGCGCGGCCGGCGGAGAGCTTGGGCAGCGTCAGGTCCCGGATGTACGGGTCGGCCCAGGCCCAGAGCGGCTGGAAGTCGGCGAGGACGCCGAGCCTGCGGAAGCGCGGGATGTCCTGCGGGTCGATCAGCTCGATGTGGGCGAGCAGCGGGCGCGCGTCGCGCGGGCCGTTGGCGCGGCGCGCGGCCTCCAGGGCGTCGAGCGCCATGCGGATCCCCCGGTCTCCGATCGCGTGAACGTGGATCTGGAATCCTTCGCGGTCCAGAGCCGTCGCGAGCCGGTTGAAAGTCTCCGGGGTGAGGTTCGGCTCCCCCGCCCAACCGGGCCGGGAGAGATAGGGCTCGAGCAGCGCCGCCGTCTCCGCCTCGATGACACCATCGGCGAAGATCTTCGCGGCGGTCGCGCGCAGGCGGCCGGCGGTGTGGGCCGAGCGCTTGCGGGAGAGGTCGGCCACCTGCTCGGGTCCCCGCGAGGGATCGACCGAGAGCGATGCGACGACGCGGGCGGTCAGCGATCCTGCGCGCGCGGCCTGTGCGTACGCGGCGAGGATCTCGTCGCCGGCGTTGGCCTCGTGGAGCGACGTGATGCCGAAGCGGTTGGCCATCTCGAGGCCACGCCTCAGCCCCTCGGCGTACTGCTTCACGGTCGGCTTTGGGATGTGCTTCTCGACGAGCTCGTCGGCAGACTCGCGCAGCGTCCCCGAGGGGTTGCCCGAGGCGTCCCGCTCGATACGGCCGTTGCTCGGGTCGGCAGTCGCGCGTGTGATGCCCGCGATCTCGAGCGCCTTCGTGTTCACCCAGGAGGAGTGGCCGTCGGCCGCCGAGAGGCAGGCGGGCCGGTCGGAGACGAGGGCGTCGAGCTGCTGCCGCGTCGGGTTGGCGTTGGGAAAGATGGGCAGGTCCCATCCTCCCCCCTGGATCCACGCCTCCTTCGGGTGCTCCGCCGCGTACCTTCGGACCACGGCGAAGATCTCCTCCTGAGTCTTCAGACCGTTCAGGTTGCAGAGCGCGAGCTCCATGCCCCCGGAGACCGGATGGACGTGCGCGTCGTGGAAGCCCGGCAGGACCATCTTGCCCGCGAGGTCCAGGACCCTGGTCGCCGTCCCTCCCAATCGCTTCGCGCCCGCCGAGGAGCCGACGTACGCGATCCGGCCGCCGCGAATCGCGACCGCCTCGGCCCAGGAGCGCGCGGCGTCCATGGTGTAGACGGCGCCGTTTTCGAGGACAAGGTCGGCAGGCGCGCCGCCTCCCGGGGAAGGGCCGCGCGCGCAAGCGAGCAA
>JBOGJK010000666.1:0-1963 GCA_050745345.1 Thermoanaerobaculia bacterium | reverse complement strand
CGATTCTCTCCTGCGGCGGGCGCTTGACCGAGAGCACCGGCCAGTTCCCGTGTGCGGTGTCGTACAGCGTCGATTCGTAGCGGCAGGCGGCGAGAGCCGCGCGCCCGAAATCCGGCCGGCCCGCCGCCCGGGAGAGCCGCCCCAGCGCCAGGGCGATGCCGGCGGCGCCGTGCGCGAATCCGGCGAGGCAAAGCCCGCCCCTCGAGGGCCATCCCCACATCCCATCGCCCATCTCGCGATGCCGGGCCAGCAGATGTTCTCCACAATGGACGGCGCAGTTGAGCGCGCCAGAGCCGGGGGCGGCCGCTTCGAGTGCGAGAAGACCGAGGATCGCTCCGGCCGCTCCGGACTCCACGTCCAGTTCGTCGTCCGCATCGATCGATTCCGGCGTGATCCGCAGAGCGGCCCGGGCAGCGGCGCCGAAGTACCAGGGATCCGACGCGAGCCTTCCGGCCGTCGAAAGCGCGTACACCAGAGACCCGAGCCCGTTGCAGGCTCCGATCAGCTCCGGGCGACCCGCTCCGGGCGGCGGCGAGGACGCGAGCGCGGCAAAGATCGGAAGCGCCGCGGCGCGGGCGATCCCGAGCGGCTTTTCGTCGGCTGAGGCGGCGCCGAGCGCTGTGAAGAACAGGACGATTCCCGAGGCTCCCGCGTACAGGCCGTGGGCGACACCGGGCTCGCCGCCCCGCTCTGCCTCGACAGCGGGAGTCTTCCAGGTCAGCGCGCCGCCTGCCTGCTCCAACGCGAGCGCGCGGATCTCCTCGCCGATGTCTTGCGCCACCCGCAGGAGGCTGCGGCCGGAGAAGCCCGCGGCAGGCGCCCCCGATCGGGCCCGGGCGTTTGGGCCCCGCCGGAACCCCCCGGACAGCTGATCCTCGAGCAGCGCGCGCTGGGTCGCCAGGTCCTCGGGGCACATCCGCTCGAGCCGGTCGCGCGCCGCCTCGAGGCCCGACCGGGCGATGCGCCCTGTAATCTCTTCGCCCGCGGCCGCGCGGATCGAGCGCGAAGCCGGATCGACCGAGAACCGCGGCAGATCCAGCTGCTCGAGCGCCCGCCGCTCCTGCCTGGTCAGAAGCCAGAGCGCGGGACGGTCGCGGTCGAATCGGAAGATCCGGCAGAGAGAATCAATCATGAAGCTCCGGGCCACGCCGTCCCGCAGAAATCCCGGAGCCGAGAGCTCCAGCAGCAGCCCGGAGTACACGGCGCTCGGCCTCACCACGAGGCGGCCCTCTGTCCCGGCGAATCGTTCCAGGGGGCCGTCCGGCGCATTGACCGCCGCGCGGCGCTCGAGGAGAAAGCGGTACATGGACGAGAACCCCTTGCCGACGGCTTCTGGAAAATCATCCGGGTAGAGCGGCTCGCCTCCGAGCTGCGGGAGATTCAACGTCGTCGCCGCCGTGGCGGTCTCGAAGGCGAGCTCCATCGCGTCGGTATTCGGGCTCGAGAACCGGCGCGTCTTCGCGGCGACCGAGTACCCGCCGCGCCCGCGCAGACCGCTGACCTCGACGGGCCGGCCGGCCGCGTCGAGCCTCCGGGTCGTCAGAAGCCCCGAGCGCAGGAAGGAGCCGTTCCAGAGCGCGCCCGCGCGCGCCATCGCGCCGCCTCCGGGAGGGCCCTCTGGAGCAAATCGCGCCTGGAACGCCGTCTCCGTGTCGATCAATGCGGGGCCGCGCCGCGTCGCGATCACGTTCTCGCGGTGGAGGTCGTCCAGGCCAGCCACCCACGCGACACAGAGCAAGGCCCCGGCCTTCCGGAAGTAGTCGCGAGCTTCCTCGTCGCCGGCCAATTCGGAGAGCTCGAGGAACTCGACATAGCCGTATCCCTCCCGCTCGATGGTGCCCGGGGCCGGCAGGGCCGGCTCTGCCCCATTTCTCGCGAGCCAGGAGAGCAGGTTGCTCCAGGCGGCCTCGATGGCGACGCAGCGCGGCTTGTAGACGACGCTCGGGCCCTCTGAAAACCGAAG
>JBOGJK010000665.1:0-2183 GCA_050745345.1 Thermoanaerobaculia bacterium | reverse complement strand
GCCTACTCGGCGCCGGAGCCTGCTGCCCCGCCTGCAACGACGGCAGGCGAGTCGGCCACGCTCCCGAAGACGGGAACTCGGCTGCCTCTGCTCGCCGGGATCGGAACCCTGTTGCTGGCTGCCGGGCTCGCCCTGACGGCGATCCGGCGCTTCCGGACGGCGCGCTAGAACCGGCCGGGTCCGTCGAAATTCGGCCGCGCCTGCCCTTACCGGGCCGGGCGCGGCTTTTTCTTTTCCGCAACCGTCCGGATCAGAACGGCCCGCACCGGCGAGGCGTCGAGGGACTCGAAGGCAAGGGGGGCGGCCACGAGGCCGTAGTCGCCCGGCTCGACGTGCTCGAGGCGCAGGTTCTCCAGCAGCGCGACGCGGCGGGAGAGGAGTGTCCTGTGGACCGGAAGGTCCTCGGCATCCTCCGGGTCGATCGAGAGGGCGTCGGTGCCGACCAGGACCGTCCCCTTCTCGGCCAGGCGCACGGCCGCCAGCGGCGAGAGGAAAGCCTTCCCCTCCGTGCGGAAGAGCACGCGCGGCACGCCGATTGCCCGGTGCGGCAGCGAGTCGGGCCCCACCTCTCCCGAGCCGGGCAGCAACACGACGCGCGCCGGGCCAATGAACGGATGGAGCGACACGGCCCCGATCGCGGCTCCCTCCGGCAGGACGTGCGCCGGCGCGTCCGCATGGGTGCCCAGATGCGCGCTCATCGTGAAGCAGGTGGACTCGTAGGGCGATCCGTCGGCGAGGCTCGCGGTCGTGCGGAAGCTGAAGGCGATCTCCCCCGGCCAGCCCCGGGTGCCCTCTCCGATCGGGCGCGAGATGTCGAGGATCTCGAGGGCGGCGGCCGCGGGCCGGCCTTTCTCTGCGTCTAGCGCATCCTTCGGACGGTTTTCGTTTCGGCGTAGCGCTCGGCCACGTGCGGGTCGTACCCGCGGTGCCGCGGATGGAGCACGACGTCCCGGTACTCGGCGTCGCATCGGTAGCAGATCGTAACCGTTCGCACCCGGGCGGCGACGATCCAGTCCACGAGGACCGTGGCGAGCAGGACCGGGGTGAACCAGATCCAGCCGAGCTTCCACCCGACGAAGAGCGCGAGGCCCAGCGAGAGGGCCAGCAAGAGGCATCCCAGCCGCTGGTCGACGTCCTTCTGGAGGAAGAAGGCCCGGTTTCCGCAGAACGCACAGCGCTCGACGCCTGAGGGCCCGAGCGCCTCCCGCAGCCGCGCCGTATAGGACCGCTCGCACTTTCCGCAGGGAAACTCGCCCGACTCCCCCTCCGTATGGTCGCGGGAGGTCAGGCAGTCCGGACAGTAGTAGCGTGCCCGCACGGCGTCATTCAAGAATCAAGACCTGACCCCCGTCAGGCCGGAAACCCCGTCGCGACGGTCAGGTAGGAGGAGAGCAGCTCGCCGATCAGGACGAAAACCAGAGCGACGTAGAGCAGGCCCGTGGCCGCCTGGTTCGAGCGCATCTCCGCGGTCTTCCAGATGAACCCGGAGAGGGCGAGCGGCCCCACGATCCCCCAGGTCACCCGGAAGAGAAAGAAGAGCGCTTCCCGCTCGAGCGACAGAAGCGACGCGAGACCCGCGGGATTCGCGCCGGCCGCCACCGCGGCCGCCAGCAGAAGCGTCCGGGCGCCTGCCAGAGCGGCGAAGAGCAGAGCGCCGCGCGCGAGCAACGTGAAGGGAAGCGACCGGGAGACCAGGTACCAGTGCCCGAGGTTCATCGTCAAGAGGACCGCCCCGAAGAAGAGGCCGCCGAGGAAGGCTCCGGCCAGCGTCCAGGTGTCCCCGTGCGGGCGCGGGGCGGCGAGCGCGACCGACGCCAGGGCCCAAGCCGCCGCGGCCGCTCCCAGAGCGAGAAGCGGCCTGGCCGCCGAGGCCCGATCGCCCAGGGCGAGAAGTGTATAGAGCGCGAGCAGGGCCGCCGAGGCGGCGCCGGCCCAGGCCGGATATCCCGCCGGCCGGGGCAGGAGCGCGCCCGCGAGGAATGCCGCGGCGAGCCCGCCGTGAAGAGAGAAGAATCCCTTCCCGAGCGTGCGGACGGGAAAGAAGAGCAGCAGCAGAGCGGTGCCCCTTCCTGCCTCGAGCAGGAAGAGGCCCAAGCCTCTCAGAGCCATGAGGCGCGGATCTTATGAGAGTCGACAGTCGACCGTCGACAGGCGCGTAGCGAAGTTCAGGGGCGGGCAGAAGG
>JBOGJK010000664.1:0-9504 GCA_050745345.1 Thermoanaerobaculia bacterium | reverse complement strand
GTCTGTGCGGCGGGGGTGGAGCCGATACCGAAGTACTCTCCCCGCCGCCAGAGCGGCAGCAAGTTCCGGTACCCGGCGGCGAAGACGTTGCCCGATTGGCCGGTCGTGTGGACGAAGAGGGACTTCGAGAGGTCGGAGAGGTCGACGATCTGGCGGTAGCTCGGGCCGTCGGACATGACATACGAGCCGTCGCGGCGGTAGGCGCCGACATTCACGGTCGAGGCGTCGCCGCCCTGGCCGATCTCGAGGCTGAAGAAGCGCCTGAGGGCGGGCACCGCGTCGAAGACGCCATGCGGGAAGCGGGCGAGGTGGAGGCGCTCCCAGCGCCAGGCGGCGGTGTCGGGGCCGAGCCGGCGTCGGAGATCCGCCACGGCCTTGGAGAGCGTCGCGGTCTTGAAGCCGGCGCAGGTCTCCCTGACCGCCGTGCCGACGTCGTCGCACCAGGCGGAGTTCGACTGCAGCGCGTTGATCAGGAATCGGGACCGCACGCTCCCCGCGGGAACTCCCGCGAGCTCGTCCTCGGGCATCGCCGAGAGCGCCGTGTACCAGGCGGCGTAGATCGAGGCCGGGACCGAGTCGGGCGCAAAGTCGCGGTCCCAGGCTTTCAGCCTCGCGAGGGCGTCCCGTGAGAGCGCGTTCGCCGGGACGGTGTCCAGAAGTAGCGGCAGAAGCTCGTCCGCCTGCTCCGAGTGCCGGTCGAGCTGAATGGCGCGCATCTCTTCGATGCCGAGCTTCTCTTCCGCGAGAATGCGCCTCGTGATGCGGTCGGCGCGGTACGGCTCGGGCCAGTCGTGGGTGATGGGCCAGGGGTAGCGCTCCGAGACGACGCGGTTGTTCGCCGTCGCGACGTAGCCGCGCGGCGGATCGAGCGCGCGGGGAAGCTTCTCGAACGGGATGTAACCGTTCCAGTCGTCCTGCCCGGCGCCGGAGACCGGCAGCAGGCCGTCCGAGCGCGGCCGCATGGGGATGGCGCCGGTGGTCGTGTAGCCGATGTGGCCGTCCACGTCGGCATAGACCAGGTTCTGCGCCGGGGCGCGCAGGTGCCGCGCCGCGGCAAGGAACTCCTCCCAGTTGGAGGCCCGGTTGATCCCGAGGAACGCCTCGGCCGTCGTGTCGCCCGGGTCGAGCCCCGCCCAGCGCAGGGCGACCGGCCGGCCGAGCGCCGCCGCGCCGTCGAGCACGTCCGTGACAATGGGCCCGTGCCGCGAAGAGCGGACCTCGATGACGACGTCCTCGGCGCCGCGGACCCGGATCCTCTCGGTCCGTGTCTCGAAGGTCTTCGGGTCGGCCTCCTCGAGATAGAGGTCCTGCACGTCGGGCTCCACACTGGTCAGCCCCCAGGCGATCCGCGCGTTGTGGCCGATGATGACGCCCGGCACGCCGGGCAGCGTTGCTCCCGCGACGGAGAGCCCGGGCGCCTCGAGTCGCGCGAGGTACCAGACGGAAGGAGTCCGCAGGCCGAGGTGCGGGTCGTTGGCGAGCAGCGGCTTTCCCGACTTCGTGCGCGAGCCGCCGACGACCCAGGAGTTGCTGCCGATCTGCTCGCCGTTGAAGCCCAGAGCAGACAGAAGGGCGAAGACGTTCTCCAGAGAAGACCAGGGGACGGGAGACGGGAGACGGGAGACGGAAGACGAACGGGGGACGGAAGTCGGAAGAGGGGAGACGGGAGACGGACCGGAGACGGGAGACGGGAGGCGGGAGACGGGAGACGAAGCCGGGGACGAGCCGGCGCTCATCCATTCCTCGTCGAGGAGGATCGTCGGGTGCTCGGGGACGGGAGGCAGGAGCTCCCGCGTCCGCTCCGGGCCGACTGCGGCCAGGAAGCGCGCGCGGCGGATCTCGTCCCGCGCGTTGCCGGCGAGGTCCCAGGCCATCATCTTGGACCAGGTCAGGCTGTCGACCGGGGAAAACGGCTCGGGGTCGACGCGCAGGATTCGGAACTCGACCTGCCGGGCCCGATCTGTGGCGAGGAAGGCATTGATCCCCCGCGTGTAGGCCTCGATCAGCCCCCGCGTCTCCCGCGACAGGGCCGGCCAGGCGGCCTCGGCCGCGCGGCGAAAGCCGACCGTTCGGAGGAACCGGTCGGTTTCGACGAGCCTTCCGCCCAGCGCCTCGGCGAGCCGGCCGCTTCCGACGCGGCGCTGGTACTCCATCTGCCACAGCCGGTCCTGCGCGTGCGCGTAACCGAGCCCGAAGAGGACGTCTGAGCCCGACGCCGCGCGGATCGTTGGCACGCCGGACGCGTCCCGCTCGATCGAGACGGGCGCCGAGAGCCCTTCCACGCGGCGCTCCCCCTTCTGCCGGGGGAAGGTCGAGGCGGAAAGCAGAGCGAGACCCGCGGCGGCGGCGCAGAGCAGGGTCAGCGAAACGACCAGCAGCTTCCGCACGACGGGCGGGGAGCTTACCCTAGAGGGCCGTGCCGCGCGTTCTCCTGCTCCTGCCTACGACGACCTACCGCACCGCGGACTTTCTCGAGGCGGCGGGCAAGCTCGGGCTCGACGTGACGGTCGCCTCCGAGGAGGCGAGCGCCTTCGAGGCCGCCAATCCGGACGGCCTCGTCACCCTCGATTTTCGCGACCCGGCGGCCTGCGCGCGGCGGGTCGGCGAGCTCGCGAGGCGGCTCCCGATCGCGGCGGTGGTCGGCGTGGACGAGGAGTCGGCCGTGGCCGCCGCGGCGATCTCGGCGTCCCTCGGCCTGCCGGCAAATTCCCCGGCAGCGGCCGTCGCCGCGTGGCACAAGGCCACGCTGCGGCGCCGCCTCTCGGCGGCCGGAGTCCCCACACCGCCCCACCGCGTCTTCTCGCGCGAGCAGGTGGCGTCCGACGTCGCGCCCCTCGTGCGCTACCCCTGCGTTCTCAAGCCGACGTTTCTTGCCGGCAGCCGCGGTGTCATCCGGGCGGACGGCCCCGACGAGTTCGTGGCGGCCTGGCAGCGCATCGGCCGGCTGCTCGACCAGCCCGACGTGGTCCGCAAGGGAGGAAAGCTCTGCCGGGAGATCCTGGTCGAAGACTTCGTCCCCGGGCGGGAGTTCGCCCTCGAGGGCCTCCTCCGCGAGGGGGTGCTTTCCGTCCTCGCGCTCTTCGACAAGCCCGACCCGCTCGACGGCCCCTTCTTCGAGGAGACGATCTACGTGACGCCGTCGTTGCTGCCGGAGGCGGAGCAGCTACGGATCGCGCAGGTCGTCGCGGCCGGAGCGCGCGCTCTGGGCCTCGAGGAGGGGCCCGTTCACGCCGAGGTGCGGCACGGCGCTGGCGGCACCTGGCTGATCGAGCTCGCCGCGCGCTCGATCGGGGGACTCTGCTCCCGGGCGCTGCGGTTCGGCACGGGGATGTCGCTCGAGGAGCTGGTCCTGCGAAACGCCTTGCGCCTGCCGATCCCCACACTCGAGCGCGAGAGGTGTGCTTCCGGCGTCATGATGATCCCGATCCCGAAGGCCGGCACGCTCGAGAAGGTCGAGGGCGTGGAGGCGGCGCAGCAGATCCCGGGCATCGTCGAAGTGACGATCTCGGCCTACATTGGCCAGCTTCTGGTGCCCCTGCCCGAAGGCTCCCGCTACCTGGGGTTCCTCTTCAGCCGGGCAGACGCCCCGGCGCAGGCCGAGGCCGCCCTGCGGCAAGCGCACTCGCTGCTGAAGTTCGGGGTCAGGCCTGTGACGATGTGAACCTCGCCCGCAGGATCACGACTTCACGGGCCCGATGCCCGGATCACTTGGCGGCGGAGTAGTAGGGATTTCGGCCGGAGGCGTGGTCGGTCGTGTCGAGGATCTCTCCCACGGCCGGGACGAGGTCGCGGATCGCCCGCTCGATCCCCTGCTTCAACGTGACGTCGGCGGCGCCGCACCCCTGGCAGCCGCCTCCGAGGCGGATGTAGACGTTGTTCTTCTTGACGTCGATCAGCTCGACCCAGCCGCCGTGCTGCGCCACGGCCGGATTGATCTCGCGCTCGAGGAGGTCGCCGATTGCCCACTTCAGGTCCCCCTCGGAAGGAAGAGTGTCGAAATACGCCGGGGCGACGATCGGCACGCCGCTGCGCAGGTGTTTGCGAATGACGTGGCCGATGCCCAGGGCCGGCCAGTCGACCGCGTGAGCGGTGGCCACGGTAACGGCGTTCTCCGCCAGCAGCGCCGACTCGATGCCCGGGATCGAGAGCAGCTCCGCGGCGAGCGGCGAGTGGCGGTGCGCCTCCTTCGAGTCCGCGAAGAAAGCGGAGGCGTCGGGCAGCACCGGGCGGTCCACGACGAAGCGGCACCGGTCGCCGGAGGTGGAGGGGTCTCCGGTGATCTTGATCTCGTCGCTCACGCTACGAGTATAGCTCCCGCATTGACGTGGTTTCGCCGCCTCGCAGATAATCGCCTGGATGAAGGAAAAGATCACCCGCAAGGACTTGAAACGCAACGATCTGGCCGAAACCGTCGGCCGAACCGTCGAGTACGTCACGTCTCACCGCAAGGGAGTCGCCGAGGGCATCGCCGTCGCCGCCGGGCTGGCGCTGCTCGTCGCCGGTTTCTATCTGGTCAAGGCGTACCGGGAGAACCGCGCCGGCAAGGCCCTTTCCGCCGGCCTCTCGGCGCTGCAGGCACCGCTCTCGACCGACCCCGGGGCTTCGTCGGCCCCCCGGAGCTACTCGACGGTCGCGGCACGGGACAAGGCCGCCGACGACTTCTTCCGAAAGGCGGCGGGCTACGGCGGCACCGCGCCGGGGCGCGCCGCCGCCGTCATCCTGGCAGCCCGTGTGGAGAAGCCGGCCACGGCCGCCGAGACTTTCACGAGGGCCGCGCGCGAAGGGAGATCGGAGGTCGCCGCCGCGGCGGAGATCGCTGCCGCGCGCCTGCTCGCCTCGCAGGGCAAGGCGACCGAGGCGATCGAGCGCCTGAAACGCGCGATCGAGTCTCCCGCCGCGACCGTCCCGAAAGACGCCCTGCTCTACACTCTGGCCCAGGTCTACGAGTCGAGCGGCGCCTCCTCCGACGCGCGCGCCACTTACCAGCGCATCGTCAACGACTACCCCAACTCCCCGTACCGCGCCGACGCTCGCCAGAAACTGCCCAACGGCTAGCGCCTCGCCCTGAAGCCAGAGTGCAATTGAAAACTCTCCTCGAGCGGAGGCCGGAGGCCGGGGTCAATCGTGAACTCTTGCACTCCTGACGCGCCAAAGAGTTCAGGAGTTCACGATTGACCCCACATGTCGTCGTCGTTGTCTGTGATGGCCTGGGCGTCGGGGCGGCGCCGGACGCCGAGGCCTACGGGGACGCCGGCAGCAACACACTCCGTCACGTTCTCGAACGCCACCCCGTGCCGCTGCCAAACCTCCAGAGCCTGGGCCTGCTCGACCTGGTGGGCCTCGGCCCCCCGTCCGGCTCGCGCGGCAGGATGTCGGAGCTCTCGGTCGGAAAGGACACGACAACCGGCCACTGGGAAATGATGGGTCTGGTCATCGACCGCGCCTTCCCGCTCTACCCGAACGGATTCCCGCCGGAGATCGTGGGCCCCTTCGAGGAGCGCGCCGGAAAACGGGTCCTCGGCAACAGGGCGGCCTCGGGCACCGTGATCCTCGAGGAGCTCGGCGCGGAGCATCTCGCCACGGGACGCCCGATCCTCTACACCTCGGGCGACTCGGTCTTCCAGGTCGCCGCCCACGAGGAGATCTGGCCTGCCGAGAAGCTCTGGGACCTCTGCCGCTTCGCCCGCGGGTTGCTCAAGGGGGAGCACCTGGTGGGGCGCGTCATCGCCCGCCCCTTCACGGGCCGGCCCGGCAGCTTCCAGCGGACGGCCAACCGGCGCGACTTCACCGTGGAGCCGACCGGGGAGACGTGGCTCGACCGGCTCGCCGCCGCGGGACGCCGCGTCTTCGGCGTCGGCAAGATCGTGGACATCTTCTCGGACCGCGGGATCACCGACTCGGTCCACACCGGTTCCGACGAGGAGGGGATCCGCGTCACGGCGGAGCAGGCGCGCTCCGGACGATGGGACTGCGTCTTCGCCAACCTGGTGGACTTCGACAGCAAGTACGGGCACCGCAACGACCCGGCCGGCTTCGCGAAGGCCCTCGCGATCCTGGACGGCGGGATTCCCGAGCTGCTCGATGCCCTCGGCCCCGAGGACCTCTTCCTGCTCACGGCCGACCACGGCTGCGAGACGACCGACGTCTCGACGGACCACACGCGCGAGTACGTCCCGCTGATCGCCGCTGGACCCGGCGTCCACTCCGACGCGGACCTGGGCACCCGCCGCGGCTTCTGCGACGTCTCGGCAACGGCCGGGGAGTTTCTGGGCGTGCCGGCCCCGCGAGGGGAGAGCGCGCTCCGCCGGCTGCGGGCGTAGGGGCGGGGCATGGGGGTGCTCCATGCCGCGCTGATCGCCTCCGTTGCCGTCGGTGCGGTCGGGCTCGCCCTCCTGATCGTCAACCTCGCGCTCGTGCCTCGCCTTTCGCGCTGGTCGGCTTCGCCGGCATGCGCGCCTCGGGTTTCCGTCGTGATTCCGGCGCGCGACGAGGAGCGGGACATCGAGGCCGCCGTGCGCTCGCACCTGGCGCAGGAGTACCCGGACTTCGAGGTCGTGGTCGTCGACGACCGCTCCTCCGACGGCACGGGCGCGATCCTCGAGCGCCTTGCGCGGGAGAACAGCCGGCTGCGCGTCGTCCACGGCATGGAGCCGCCGGCGGGATGGCTCGGCAAGCCCCACGCCCTGGCGCAGGGAGCCGCAGCCGCCCGAGGGGAGCTCCTCCTCTTCGCGGACGCCGACGTGCGCTACGGGCCCCGCGCTCTCTCCGAGGCGGTCGCCTTTCTGGAGGCGGAACGGCTCGATTTCCTCTTCGTCGTGCCGCGCGTCGAGGCGAGCGGCTTCTGGGAGAGCGTGCTGATGCCGAACCTGCTCGTCACGTTCTACGGAGGCCCGGCCTTTCTCATTTCCCGCAGGCGGGCGGGCTGGATCGCGGCGGGAGGCGGGGCCGGCAATCTCGTCCGCCGCTCCGCCTACGAGGCGGTAGGAGGGCACGCAGCCCTGCGCGATTCGGTGATCGACGACGTCCGGCTCGGCTACCGATTGAAGGCGGCGGGGTACCGGATCGCGGCGGTGCGCGCGGAGGACCGCGTCGCGGTCCGCATGTACCGTGGCTTCCGGGAGGTGTTCGACGGATTCACCAAGAACATGGCCTATCTGTTCCAGGGCGTCTCGGGAGCGGTGCTCTTTGCGCTCACCGCGGCCACGCTGATCTTCGCCATCCTGCCGGCGGCGGTCCTGCTGGCCGCGCTGGGGGGCGCCCCGGTCCCCGCTGCGGACGTGCGCCTCGCCCTGGCGGGCTGGGGTCTCGCTCTCCTCTTCCGGGTGACACTGGCGGCGGCGCTCTCCGAGCCCCTCTGGCCGGCGTTCACGCACCCTATAATGGCCGCGGTCTGGTCCGGGATCCTGGCCCGTTCCCTGTATCACCGGTTCATTCGGCGGCGCCTGACGTGGCGCGGCCGCGACTTCGAAGCGCGCGCGGCGCGCTTCTGACGCGAAGGAGGGACGATGCCCTGGATGGGCCTGGTGGGCATGGCCGTGATCCTGACCGTGGCGCTCCTCTTCTCGAACAACCGCCGGGCGATCCGCTGGCGCACGATCGCCTGGGCCTTCGCCCTGCAACTGGCCTTCGCGTTCCTCGTGCTCTACTGGGAGGCGGGCAAGAACGCGCTCGAACGCTTCTCCAACGGCGTGTCCAAGGCGATCGGATATGCCGACCAGGGCTCCTCCTTCCTCTTCGGCTGGCTGGCCGGCCCCCAGGAGGCCCTGGGAGAGAAGCTGGGGCTTCCGATCGGCGGCTTCATCTTCGCCTTCAAGGTCCTGCCGCTGATCATCTTCATCTGCGCCTTCTTCTCGATCCTCTACCACTTCGGCATCATCCAGCGGGTCGTGCAGGGCATGGCCTGGGTCATGCAGCGGACGATGAAGGTCTCCGGCGCCGAGTCGCTGTGTGTGGCGGCCAACGTCTTCATCGGCCAGACCGAGGCGCCCGTCATGATCGCGCCCTACATCGCGCGGATGACGACCTCGGAGCTGCTGACGCTGATGACGGGAGGCATGGCGCACGTCTCGGGCGCCGTGATGCTCGCCTACGTCACGATGGGCGCGCCCCTGAAGTACCTGATCACCGCCTCCGTGATGGCCGCCCCCGGCACCTTCATGATCGCCAAGATCCTCTGGCCGGAGACCGAGGAGCCGGCCACGATGGGCACAGTCCGCATGAAGGTCGAGAAGACGAGCGCCAACTTCATCGACGCCGCGGCCTCGGGCGCCACGCAGGGGATGACCCTGGTCTTGAACATCTCGGCGATGCTGATCGCCTTCGTCGCCCTGATCGCCATGGCCAACGGATTCCTCGGCTGGCTCGGGGGCTTCTTTGGCGCGACGGGCTTCTCGCTGCAGACGATCTTCGGCTGGGTGCTCTGGCCTCTCGCCTTCGTCATCGGCACGCCCAAGCAGGACATCCCGGTCGTCGCGAACCTGATCGCCAACAAGACGGTCATCAACGAGTTCTTCGCCTTCTCGATGATGAAGGACGTGGTCGGACAGTTGACGGAGAAGGGGAAGTTGATCGCGACCTTCGCGCTGTGCGGCTTCGCCAACTTCTCCTCGATCGGGATCCAGATCGGCGGGATCGGCGGTCTGGCGCCCACACGCAAGTCGGACCTGGCGCGCCTGGGCTTCCGGGCCCTACTTGCCGGCTCGCTCGTCTCCTTCATGACGGCCTCGATCGCGGGCATCCTCTTCGAGCTCGCGGGATGAGCGGGACGGGGCTGCTCGCGCGACTGGACGAGGCGGCCGCGGCGGTCCGCAGTGTCGGGGGGCCGGCTCCCGCGGTCGGGCTCGTGCTCGGCTCCGGGCTGGGCGGGTTCGCGGAGGGACTGGCGGAGCGCCGGAGAATCCCTTACGGCGAGATCCCGAACTTCCCCCGCCCCTCGGGAGTCGTCGGGCACGCCGGCGAGCTCGTCCTCGGCCGGGTCGGGAAGACGCCGGTGGTGGTGCTCTCAGGCCGCATCCACTTCTACGAAGGCCGGAGCATGTCGGAGGTCGTCTTCCCGGCGCGGATGCTCGTGCGGCTGGGGGTCAAGGCCGTCCTCCTGACCAACGCCGCCGGGGGGATCCGGAGGGGGCTCAAGCCGGGGGATCTGATGCTGCTGTCCGACCACATCAACTTCTTCGGCACCAACCCGCTGATCGGCGCCAACGAAGAGGCACTGGGCCCGCGCTTCCCCGACATGAGCGTGGTGTACGACCGGAGGATTCGCAGGCTCGCGAAGGAAACGGCCCGCAGGCTTCGAGTTCCCTTGAAGGAGGGGGTCTACCTCGGCCTCCACGGCCCCTCCTACGAGACGCCGGCGGAGATCCGCGCGCTCGCGCGCCTCGGGGCCGACGCCGTCGGCATGTCCACGGTCCCCGAGGCGATCGCGCTGCGGCACGCGGGCGTGCGGGTGGCGGGCATCTCGACGATCACGAACATGGCGGCGGGCATCCTGCCCAAGCCCCTGGT
>JBOGJK010000663.1:0-3822 GCA_050745345.1 Thermoanaerobaculia bacterium | reverse complement strand
GATCGGCATGGTCCAGGCGTTCGACACTCCGGGAAGCCGGACGGCGCGGTCCATCTCGTCGATCAGCTTCTCGGGCGTCATCCCCTTGCGCCACTCTTTCTCGGGTTTGAGAGCGACCAGGGTCTCCATCATCTCCAACGGGGCCGGGTCGGTCGCGCTCTCGGAGCTGCCCGCCTTGCCGAAGACGCTCTCGACCTCGGGGAACGACTTGAGGATCTTGTCCTGCTTCTGCAGAAGCGCCTGCGCCGAGGTGATGGACAGCCCCGGAAGGCTCGTCGGCATGAAGAGCAGCGTCCCTTCGTAAAGCGGCGGCATGAACTCGTTGCCGAGCGTCCGGAAGACCGGGACGGTGACAGCGAGCGCCAGGACGCTGACCCCGAGCGTCGCCTTGCGCCAGCGGTAGGCGAAGTGAAAGACCGGCCGATAGACGGCGATCAAGAAGCGGTTGATCGGATTCTTGGCCTCGGCGACGATCCGCCCGCGGATCAAAAGCAGCATCAGCGCCGGCGCCACGGTGATCGAAAGCAGCGAGGCGAAGAGCATCGAGAACGTCTTCGTGAACGCGAGCGGCCGGAAGAGACGGCCCTCCTGGGCCTCCAGCGTGAAGACGGGCAGAAACGAGACCGTGATGATCAGGAGCGAGTAAAAGAGAGGCTTTCCGACTTCCTTTGCGGCCTGGATGATCACCTCTCGCCGGTCGGCTCCCGGCGCGGCGTGCTCGAGGCGTTTGTGCGCGTTCTCGACCATAACGATCGCCGCATCCACCATGGCGCCGATGGCGATCGCGATGCCGCCGAGCGACATGATGTTCGAGGACAGCCCCAGAGCGCGCATCGCCGTGAACGACATCAGGAGGGCGAGCGGCAGGGTCAGGATCGCGACGAGGGCACTGCGGAAGTGGAAGAGGAAAATGATGCACACAAGGCTGACGATGATCGATTCCTCGATTAGCTTCTCCCGCAGCGTCTTGATCGACTCCTCGATCAGCGTCGATCGGTCGTAGACCGGGACGATCTCGACCCCCTGCGGCAGCGCCTTCGAGACCTGCTTGATCTTCGCCTTCACGTTCTCGATGACCCTGAGCGAGTTTTCGCCGAAGCGCACGATGACGATGCCGCCGACCGCCTCGCCGAGGCCGTCGAGCTCCGCGGCGCCGCGCCGCATGTCGGGCCCGAGCTGGACCCGGGCGACGTCTCGCAGCAGCACTGGCGTTCCCTGCTCGTTGACCGCGAGAACGACTTTCTCGAGGTCCTCCGGCTTGCGGACGTACCCCCGGCCGCGCACCATGTATTCGGTCCCGTTGAACTCGAGGACGCGCCCGCCGACGTCGTTGTTCGATGCCTGGATGGCCTTCATGACGTCGTCCAGCGGGATTCCGTAGGCGAGGAGCTTGTTCGGATGGATCTCGACCTGATACTGCTTGACGTAGCCGCCGAGCGAGGCGACATCGGCGACACCGGGCACCGCCCGCAGCCAGTAACGGATCGACCAGTCCTGCAGGGAACGCAGCTCCTGGAGGTTCAGCCTGTTCGAGCGATCGACGACGGCGTACTGGAAGGCCCAGCCCACGCCGGTGGCGTCCGGACCGAGGACCGGAGCGACACCCTCGGGAAGCCTTCCGGCCAGGCCGTTCATGTACTCGAGCACGCGGCTGCGCGCCCAGTAGATGTCCGTGCCGTCCTGGAAGATGATGTAGACGAACGACATCCCGAAGTAGGAGTAGCCGCGCACGACCTTGACCTTTGGAGCCGAGAGCATCGTCGAGACGATGGCGTAGGTGACCTGGTCCTCGACGAGATTCGGGGCGCGGCCGGGCCATTCCGTAAAGACGATCACCTGCACGTCCGAGAGGTCGGGCAGGGCGTCGAGCGGGGTCTTCTTCACGGCGTAGATGCCCACGCCGATGATGACGAGGACACCGAGGGCTACGAAGAAGAGGTTCCGGGCCGAGGCGGCGATGAGTTTCTCGATCATGGCTCGGCCCCCTTCAATGCTTCATCTGGCCGGTCGCGGTCGAGAGCTGCGACTCGGAGTCGATCAGGAAGTTGGCGGAGGTCACGACCTTCTCGCCGGGCTCGAGGCCCTCGAGGACCTGGTAGTAGCCTCCGGCCAGGTAGCCCGTCTTGATTTCTCTCGGATCGAACCGGCCCTCGCCACGGCTGACGAAGACGAGCTTGCGGCTTCCCGTATCGAGGACGGCCGTCTGCGGGACCGCGACCGCCTCCCCGCGCTCCGCCTTCAGGACGACGTCGGCGTACATGCCGGGCTTGAGCGTCGTGTGCGGGTTCGGGAACTCGAGGCGGACCCGGACGGTCCGCGTCCTCTCGTCGAGGTAGGGATAGATGTACGAAACCTTGCCCCGCAGAACCTCTCCGGGCGCATAGGAGAGGTCGACCGCGGCCTCCTGCCCGAGCTTGATCAGCGGCACCTCGTACTCGTAGATGGCCGCGTCGATCCAGACGCGCGAGATGTCCGCGATCTTGTAGAGGTTCATCCCCGGCTCGACGCGGAGCCCCTGGAGCGCCATTTTCTCGATCACGTAGCCGCTGATGGGGCTGTGGATCTCGAGGGTCCGGCGCACGCGGCCGCTGCGCTCGAGCTCGTCGATATGCTCCTGCCGGATGTCCCACAGCAGGAGTCGGCGCTGGGCCGCATCGAGGAGCTCGCGCGAAGAACTTCCACCATCGCGTATCGAGCGGACCGCTCGCAACGCCAGGAGGTATTCCTCCTGCGCGGAGATGAGCTCCGGGCTGTAGATCGCCATGAGCGTCTGCCCCCGGCGGACGAAGACTCCCGTGAAGTCCACGTCGAGGCGCTCGATCCACCCGGCGAACTTCGTGTTGACGAAGGCGAGTTTGCGCTCGTCGTACTCGACGCGGCCGACCGTGCGGATCTCGCGCGTCATCGGCCGTCTCTCGACCGTCGTCAGCACCACGCCCAGGAACTGCTGGCGGTCCGGAGAGAGCCGGACGGAGCCGGCGGGCATCGCGGGGGACGCCTCGCCCTCCTTCATCGCCATGCCGGGCATCTCCTTCACGGGTGTCTCTTCATGGCCGCCCGCGTGCCCGGCGGGCTCTTCCGGGGTCTGCCGCCGGCAGGCGGAGAGGCCCGCTGCGGCCGCCAGGCCCAGGATGAGGATCGTTCGACGTTTCATGATGCGCCTCCCGAAGCGGTGAGTGCCAGCTCCGGAACGAGTCGCCGGGGCTTGACCTCGGCGTGCCACTTCCAGAGCAGATAGATGGCGGGGTAGACGAGCAGCTCCATGAGGAAGGAGGTGAAGAGCCCCCCGATCATCGGAGCGGCGATTCGCTTCATGACGTCGGCGCCGGTGCCGCTCGACCACATGATCGGAACCAGCCCGAAGAAGGCGCAGGCCACCGTCATGAGCTTGGGACGCACGCGTTTTACCGCGCCGTGGAAGATCGCGGCCTCGAGGTCCTCGCGGCTGCGCATCGTACCCGCGGCTCTGCGCTCGTCGTAAGCCAGATCCAGGTAAAGCAGCATGAAGACGCCGGTCTCCGCGTCGAGCCCCAGCAAGGCGATCAAGCCGACCCAGACGCCGATCGACATGTGGTAGCCGAGCGCGTAGAGGAACCAGACGGCGCCCACGGCCGAGAAGGGAACCGCGAGGAGGATGAGCAGCGTCTTCGGCAGAGACTTCGTGTTGCCATAGAGGAGGGCGAAGATCAGGAAGAGGGTCACCGGAAGCACGACCTTCAACTTCTCCCGGACGCGCTGCATCGCCTCGTACTGCCCGCTCCAGATGAGCGTGTAACCGGTGGGGAGCTTCAGGTCCCGCGCGACCGCGGCCTTGGCGTCGGC
>JBOGJK010000662.1:0-2660 GCA_050745345.1 Thermoanaerobaculia bacterium | reverse complement strand
GGACAAGCTCTTCTTCTTCGCCTCCTACGAGCACACCTTCCGGGACGAGACGGCCGTGGTCGGAGTCGACCCGGAATTGCTGGAGTCTCTGGGCTTGAGCACCGAGACGGCCCTGCCGCGCGACCTTCGAGAGCCCCGGGTGGTGGCCAAGCTCGACTTCCACCCGACCAACAGCCAAACCCTGACGGCGCGCTTCCGTCTCGACAATCCCACCACTACCAATCTCCTCGTGGGAGAGAGCGCCGGCGGAGCCGTCTTCGTCAGCGAGGTGGGCTTCACGCTGAAGGAGAAGAACACCGACTACGCCGCCAGCCACAGCTGGGTCTTCTCCCCCTCCGCGTTCAACGAGGCGCGGTTCCAGTACGCCCGGCAGTCCAACGACGCGACCGAGGTCAACTGCCCGGGCTGTCCGTTCCTGATCCGGCCCTCCGTCATCGCGGGGAAGGCCCCCAACCTTCCGCAGTCCTTCAGCGAGGATCGGTTCCAGTTCCTGGACTCTCCGGGCTTCACGCTGCTCGGAAAGGCGGGAGACCACTACCTGAAGGCGGGCGTGGACTACAGCCACATCAAGATCGACGCGTTCGTTCCCCAGAATTTCGACGGCCTCTTCGTCTTCCTGACGGATGCCCCCTTCGATCCGGACAACGCGGCGACCTACCCCTTCCTCTATCAGGCCGCGACGGGCAATCCCAACATCGACATTTCGAACAACATCATCGCCGTCTTTCTGCAAGACCAGTGGAAGGTCCTGCCCAACCTGACGCTGAACCTGGGCTTGCGCTGGGACTACGAAGATCAAACGTACGTCAAGGGGGACAAGAACAACGTCGCGCCGCGGATCCACTTCGCCTGGGATCCCTTCTGCGACGGCAAGACCGCGGTGCGCGGAGGGTTCGGGATGTACTACGACCAGGTCTTCCTGAACGTCCCCCTGATCGCTTCGATCTTCGAGCCGGGGCGATTCGACAGCCAGACCATCCTGCTGCCGGGCTACCCCGATCCCTTCGTAGGCGGCGCGCAGATTCCGATCCCCCTGCCGCCCGATATCTCCGTCCTCGACCCGGACAGCACGACGCCCTACAAGAACGTGGGGAGTCTCGGCTTCCAGCGCGAGCTGGCCCCGGACCTGGCCGTGAGCCTGGACGGGGTGTACGCCCGCGGCTACCACCTGCTGCTGCTGAGGGACGCCAATGCTCCGATCGGCGGGGCGCGTCCCGACCCGACGGTTGGCATCGCGTTCGACATCCAGACGCGCGGCGAGTCGGAGTACAAGGCACTTCAGATCGGGCTCCAGAAGAGGTTTCGGGAGAGGTTCTCGGCCACCCTCGCCTACACTCTGGCGTCGATCGAGAACCACACCGACAGCCACCAGACGTTCATCAGCGACAGCTACGACCTGGATGCGGACTTCGGCCCCAGCGTGAACGACGTCCGCAACACCCTGGCTGCGGCCCTCGTGTGGACGGGCCCGGGCGGGGTCATCGTGGGCCTGGGCGGAGCGTACCAGTCGCCCCCTCCCTACAACATCATCACGGGAACGGACGACAACGGGGACGGCCAGCTGACGGACCGGCCGCCAGGCGTCGAGCGCAATTCGGGCCGTGGGAAGTACCTCTATACGGTCAACCTCCGCCTGGGCTACGCGATCCCGATAGGAAAGACGAGGCTGGAGCTGATCGCGGAAGCCTTCAACCTCTTCAACCACGTCAACCCGACGGGTTACGTCGGAAACCTCCAGTCGAGCCAGTTCGGGGAGCCGACCGGCACGGCCGACGGCGCTTTCGGTCCGCGCCAGATCCAATTCGGATTGCGGTTCGACTTCTGATCGCCGGAACCGCCGGACGGGGGGACGGGACGACCATGGCCTTTGAGCTAGTCTGCGCACGCGGCGGCGCGCCTCGAGCCGTCGCGTCCGGCGAAACGGCCGCTCGTTCGAAGAAAGGAGCCACGACGGCGCGCTTCGGAGTGAGTCTTGGACGCCACGAGAGAGCCGGGCGGGCGTCGCGCCTGGGGGGACTGGCGGCCTGGGGCGGGCTGATCCTGGTTCTTGCCGGTCGCTTCGACGCCGCCGCAACCGACGTCTCCGCGGCCGCGCCGCACCCGACGGCCTCGGCTGCGGCCTCCGCCCCGCGGGAGATGACGGCGGCGGACGTCGAGGCGTTCCTGGAGGGGCTGGTCCCGACGCAGCTCGCGCGCGAGGACATCGCCGGCGCCGTCGTCGTGGTCGTCAAGGACGGCAAGGTCCTCTTCGGAAAGGGCTACGGGTTCGCCGACGTCGAAAAGCGAAGGCCGGTCTCCGTGGAGGAGACGCTGTTTCGCCCCGGCTCGACCTCGAAGCTCTTCACCTGGACCGCCGTGATGCAGCTCTACGAGCAGGGCAAGCTCGACCTGGACCGAGACGTCAACGGCTACCTGGATTTCAAGATCCCGGAGGCCTTCGGCAAGCCGATCACTCTGCGCGACATCCTGACCCACACGCCCGGCTTCGAGGACTACGCCAAGGACCTCTTCGTCTCCGAGGCCAGCCAGATCAAGCCCCTGGGCGCCTATCTCGCTTCGCACCTTCCGCGCCGGATTTTCGCGCCCGGGACGACGCCCGCCTACTCCAACTACGCCACGGCTCTCGCCGGCTACGTCGTGGAGCGCGTGTCGGGCAAGCC
>JBOGJK010000661.1:0-10678 GCA_050745345.1 Thermoanaerobaculia bacterium | reverse complement strand
CCTGCGGGGGTGTCGCGGCCGACGCCGACGGGCGGTCGACGCTCGCGCATCTTAAGTCGGCGGGAGAGGTCTCCTGCACGGGGGTTCACGGCGCCAACCGCCTCGCCTCGACCTCGCTGCTCGAGGGGCTCCTGTGGGGGTGGCGGGCCGGGAAGGCCGCGGCGCTCGAGGCTCGCGAGGCGACCCGGCCGCCCTCCGTTCGTCCCTGGCTCCCGGAGCACGAGCCGGTCGATCCTGCCCTGATCGCGCAGGACTGGATGGTCATCCGCCACACCATGTGGAACTACGTCGGGCTGCTCCGCTCGGAGAAGCGGCTGGGGCGCGCCGGGCGCATCCTCTCGGAGCTGCGCGTCGAGATCGAGGACTTCTACCGGCGCGGCACGATGTCCGACGCCCTGCTCGGACTGCGCAACGGCGTTCAGACGGCGCTGGTGATCCACCGCGCGGCCTCGGACAACCGCGTCTCCCGGGGATGCCACTACCGGGAGGAGAGCCCGCCCGAGTAGACCCGGCGCTCTTGCTATAGTGCGCCCCCGATGAGCGTCCTGTACCTTCACTTCGAGAGCCCCGAGCGGGAGGGCCGGTTCCAGAAGCTTTCCCGCAGCGGGGCCCGCGTCGTCGTCACGGAGCCCCGCTGGCCCGGATTCCACGAGGTGGCCAAGAAGGAGAAGCCCTTCGCGATCGCGATCGACTTCTCGCTGGCGCCCTCCCACTGTCTGGAGACGGCCGACTACCTCGCCAAGGCCAAGGAGACGCGGGAGACGCCGCTCTACCTGCTGCGCGTCCCCGAGGACCGGCTGGACATCGTCAAGAAGCGGCTGCCGCAAGCTTTCTTCGTGACGGAATCGGAGCTCTCCGGCCGGCTCGCCCAGATCGAAAAGGAGGCGGCCGAAAAGGCGCGGCAGAAGAAAGAAGCGGCCGCGGAGGTGCGCAGGGCGGCGCGCGCCAAGCTCGCGCGGGCCGGTGCCGTCCCCGCCGGAAAAGCCGGGCCCCCCGCGCCAGCCCGGAAGCCGGCGGCGGCGCCGAAGACAGCCGCCCGCAAGAAGCCGGCCGGCGGCGCGAAGAAGCGAGCCGCGGGGAGGAAGCCCTCCCGGCCCGCCCGCAAGACGGGCGCGGCGCGCGTTCCGAAGAAGAAGTAAGAGGGAGGCGAGGTCCCGCATGGCCGACGTTTTCTCGAGAGAGGCCTTGAAGTCCTTCGCCGCAGAGAGGCGCGCCGAGTTCGAGCAGACGCTCAAGCGGATCGTCGAGATCCCGACGGTCTCGGTCGAGCCCGGCCGCAAGGGGGAGGTGCGCCGAGGCGCCGACTTCGCCGTCGAGCTGCTCGAGTCCTTCGGCGCGAAGGCCGAGCTCCACGAAACGGCGGGTCACCCGATCGTGTACGGCCGCTTCGACCGCGGGGAGGGCCTGCCGACGGTGACCGTCTACAACCACCTCGACGTCCAGCCGGCCGAAGGGGACGACTGGAAGACGCCCCCCTTCGATTTCGTGAAGCAGGGTGACCGCTACTTCGCCCGCGGCACGACCGACGACAAGGGCCCGGCGATCACGGCGCTCTTCGGGGCGCGCTACGCCTGGGAAAACGGCGTGCCCGCCAACATCCACTTCCTCTGGGAGCTCGAAGAGGAGATCGGAAGCCCCCACTTCGAGTCCACGATCCGGCGGGAGGCCCGGCGGTTCGCGACCGACTCGGTGGTCGTCTCCGACACGGTCTGGGTCTCGCGCTCCCGTCCCGCGCAGCCGGCGGGGCTGCGGGGCCTCCAGGGATTCCGCTTAGAGCTTCGGACCGGCCAGACTGACCAGCACTCCGGGACCGCCGGGGGCGCCGCGCGCAACCCGGTGACCGAGATCTGCCAGCTGATCGCCGAGTGCGTGGACGGCCGGACCGGGCGCGTCAAGATCCCGGGCTTCTACGCCGACGTCGTGCCCCCCACGAAGAAGGAGCTGGAAGACCTGAAGAAGTGCGGATTCACGGTCGCCGGCTTCAAGAAGGACCACCTCTACAAGAAGCTGCGCGTCGAAGAGCCCGTCGAAGTGATGAAGCGTATCTGGATGATGCCGACCTTCGAGGTGCACGGGATCGCCGGAGGCTATCAGGGGCCCGGCGTCAAGACGGTGATCCCTCCCAGGGCCACGGCGATCGTCTCCTGCCGGCTCGTGCCGGACATGAGCCCGAAGAAGGTCGTCCAGCTCGTGACCGACTTCGTCCGGAAGAAGAACCCGGACGTGAAGGTGTCGGCCGAGCACGCCTTGCCGGCTTATCAGGGGAAGACGTCCGGGCCGTACGCCGACGCGATCCGAGGCGCGATGAAGTTCGGCTTCGGCAAGGAGCCCGTGTTCGTCCGCGAAGGGGGCTCGATCGGCGCCGTGCTCTCGATGGAGAAGGTGCTGCGCACCCCGGTGTTCTTCCTCGGCCTCTCGCTGCCGGAGCACGGTTACCACGCGCCCAACGAGAACTTCGACTGGGCACAGGCCGAGGGAGGGATGGCCGCCTTCGCCGATTACTTCCGCCGGGTCGCGGCGATGCCGTAGGAGCCGGAACGGGCGCGCCGGCGCCTGCCGCCGGGCGCCCCCGCGGCGTAATAGAATCCCACCACCCTATGGGCAAGACGATTGTGGCCTGCGTGGAAGATCTCTTCTTCCGCTCGAAGATCGAGGCGACCGCCCGGCACCTGAACGTGCCCGTCCGCTTCACCGACGTGCGCGGCCTGCCGCGTGCCCTCCGGGAGGGGGAGGCCGCGGCGCTCCTTCTCGAGCTCTCCTCCAACGGCGAGGCTCTCGAGGCGGTGCGCAAGCTGCGCCAGGCGGAGGAGACGCGCGACCTGCCGATCGTCGGCTTCCTCTCGCACGTGGACCGCCAGCTCGCCCGCGACGCGGAGTCGGCCGGCGTGACCCGCGTGATGCCGCGCAGCCAGTTCTCCGAGACGCTGCCCGACCTCGTGATGGACCTGCTCGCTCCCGGCACCAAGCGGGAGATCCCCGAAGAGCCCGAGCTCCCCGACGAGTAGAGAAGCTCTCGGCTTTCGGCTCCGGGCTTAGCTCCGGAAGGAGAAATCATGAGCGGACCGACTCGGCGAGATCTCATCAAGGGGGCCGCGATTCTTCCGGTCGCGGCGCAGGTCAAGGCGCCGAGGCCGAAGCCGGAGGGCTCGCGGCCTCTCGCCATCGCCTCCGGGAACGGGTTGAGGGCGGTCGAAAAGGCGTATCAGATCCTCGCCGCCGGGGGCGACCCGGTCGAGGCGGTCGTCTCCGGGGTGAACATCGTCGAGGACGACCCCGGAGACGTCACCGTGGGATACGGCGGCATCCCGAACGAGGAGGGGGTCGTCGAGCTCGACGCCTCCGTCATGGACGGGCGGATCATGAAATCGGGAGCGGTGGCCGCCCTCCACAACATCAAGAACCCGTCGCGGGTGGCCAAGCTCGTCCTAGAGCAGACCAATCGCGTCATGATCGTGGGGGAAGGGGCGCTGCGCTTCGCGAAGGCGCACGGGTTCCAGGAGTCGAACCTGCTCACGGAGCGATCCCGCAAGATCTGGCTCTACTGGAAGGAGAACCTCTCCGGCCGGGACGACTGGCTCCCCACCGCCGCCGAGGCGGAGGACCCCGACATCCGCTGGTACATTGACAAGTACGGCGACGAAGATTTCCGGCCGCAGGGCACGATCAACTGCGACTGCGTGACGGCCGGCGGCGACCTCGCCGGTGTCACGACCACCTCCGGCCTCTTCTTCAAGATCCCGGGGCGGGTCGGCGACTCCCCCATCATCGGCGCTGGCCTCTACGTGGACAATGAGGTCGGCGCCGCGGGCTCGACCGGCTGGGGAGAGGGCAACATCCGGGTCGTCGGCGCGCACAGGGTCTTGGAGCTGATCCGCCAGGGGAAATCCCCCGAGGAGGCGTGCCTGGCGACCCTCGAGCGCGTGATCCGACTCGCCAGGGAGCGCAAGCGCGACGCGAAGGGACGCCCGCGCTTCGACCTCCACTACTACGTCGTCACCAAGGACGGCCGCTACGGGAGCGCCGCGATCTGGAGCGGCGAGAAGGGTGGCAGCGGACAGCTCCGCCCCAACCAGTTCGCCGTCTGCGACGCAAAAGGGCCGAGGCTCGAGCAGAGCGCGTTTCTGTACGAGCGGGACTGACCGAGCCGTCCATCGTGAATCGAGAATCGTCGATCGACGGCTGCGGGGCGCGGCGAAGCTCTCCTTTCCATTGACGATTCACGATTTCCGATTTACGGTTCCGAAGGTATGCGCTCGCCGCGCCGTTGGCTCGCCGACTGGTTCCTCCGCCAGCTCACCCGGCCGCGCCGGCACTACCGCCGCTTCGTCTACAACGACCCGCAGAAGCTGAAGGCCTCGATCGAGCCGGGCGACGTGCTGCTCGTGGACGGCGACCAGCGTGTCTCCGAAGCGGTCAAGTACCTGACGCAGTCCTCCTGGTCCCACAGCGCCCTCTTCATGGGGGACGCGCTGCTGCGCCGGGACGAGGCGACACGGCGGGAGACGCTGCGCCGGTTCGGACGGGAGTCGCGGTTTCTCCTCGTCGAGGCGCTCGTGGACAAGGGAGTCATCCTCTCGCCGCTGATCAAGTACATGGATTTCAACGTCCGCATCTGCCGGCCGGCCGGCCTGACGCCCCCGGACCGGGAGATCGTCCTGAACTATGTCCTCTCCCGCATCGGCCACTCCTACGACCGCCGCAACTTCTTCGATCTGACCCGTTACGTGCTGCCGTTCCACCTGATCCCGCCGCCGCTGCGCGAGGACGCCCTGCACTTCGGCAGCGGTGTCGCGACCGAGACGATCTGCTCGACGCTACTCGCCGAGGCCTTCGCCACGGTCCGTTTTCCGGTGCTTCCCGTCCCGGTGCGCGAGCGCCCCTCGACACTCGCCGGGCGCCTCCGGCAGCGCCTGCTCGGCCGGCCGACCCGCCGGGCCTGGAGCGGCCTCTTGAGAGCCCGCCACCCGACGCTCTGCGTCCCGCGGGACTTCGACCTCTCCCCCTACTTCGAGATCGTCAAGTTCCACGCGCGGAAGCTCGACTCCTTCGACTACCGCAAGCTCGAATGGGAGGAGGAGCGAGGACAAAGCTGATCTGGAGAGGGCCGAGCGCGGGCTTCGCGCCGCGGCGAACCGGAGCAGGAAACCGCGTTCGGAACGGCCGGACGATCGGCGCCTAGCGCGCTCCCCCCGAGGCGGGGCCGCGCCCCCCGGAGAGGATCGAGTTGACGGATTCGATGCGGCGCTCGAGCACCCGCCGGAGCCGGCCGACCTCCCCTTCCTGGGCGGCGAAGCGGACGCTGTCCCCCTGGAACTCGAAGCGGAGCACCGCGTCGCGGTCCTCCGCCGTCACGCCGAGCAGGCCCGCGCGGTACGCCCGCATCCACTCGGGGGCGGGCTCGGAGTCGAGCCTCGCCCGGACGTAGGTTCGGCCCTCCGGAGCCGGCCCCTCCCGGAGGGGGGCCTCGGAGTAGAGCGTGACGCGGTGAGTTGGCGGCGCCTCGCCGGGGCGCCTCCGGATCGGCTTGCGGTACTGCGGGTGCCTGGGAATCACAGCCTCCTTGCGGGCGTCATTGTTTCACAACTCCTTCACGGGAAGGAACCCGCGGAAACGACGGTGAAGCTGGCGGGATCGACCCTCCGCGCGAAGGCCGCGTTGGCCTCCTCTCGGGTGACGGCCTCGACGAGCGAAGGGAAGCGGTCGAGGTACTCGACACCGAGGCCGTAGTAGACCGCCGAGTCGAGGGCGTTGGCGATGCCGGCATTCGAGGCAAGGTCCACTTTGAACTTGCCCACTCGGGAGCTCTTCTCGTCGGCGAGCTCGCGGTCCGTCACCCCATCTTTCCGGAAGCGAACCACCTCGTCGAGGGTCGCGGCAACGGCGGCGTCGCGGCTGTCGGGCCGGACCGTCAAGCCGACGACGAAGGGTCCCGGCAGGTGCGTGGCCGTGAAGCTCGAGTGGATGCCGTAGGTGAGTCCTTCCGTGTCGCGCACGCGCACGCCCAGGCGCGAGGTGAGCGAGGACTGCCCCAGGGCCGAGTTGGCGAGGACACAGGCGACGTACTCCGGATCCGTCCGCGTCAGCGTCGAGGGGAGGGCGAGCACGACGTCCGCGCTCGCCTTGTCGGGCATGCGCACGACCTCCTCTCCGGGGGCCGCCGGCGGCGGCGGCGGGGCCGGGATGTCGCCGGCCGGTCCGGCGCGCCACGTCCCGAAACGGGCCTCGAGGCGCTCCAGGACCTGCTCGGCGTCCACGTCGCCGACCAGCGTGAGTTTGAGCGTCGCGGCGCCATAACGCTCCGAATAATGCCGGTCGAGCTCCTCGCGGGTGAGCGATTCGACGATCGCGATGCGCTCCTCCCCGGGGAGCCGATGAAACGGGTGCCCCTTCGGGTAGATGCGCCGCATCGCCGCTTCGTAGGCGCGGGCCGAGGTCTGGTCCTGTTGCTGCCGGATGGCGCCGGCCAGCCGCTTCTTCTCCTTCTCGAGCTCCTCTTCCGGAAAGACCGGCTCGCGCAGGATCTCGGCGAGCAGGTCGAGCAGCAGGTCCAGGTCGCGGGAGAGGGCCGCGCCGCCGATGTCCAGGCCGACCGGGTCCGAGGCATCGCACGCGAAGGAGAGCGAGGCCGCGCGGCTCTCGAGCTCCTCGGCGATCTGGAGCTTCGAGCGGCGGGCCGTCCCCTTCGACAGCTCTCCCGCCGTCACCGCCGCGACCATCCTCCGCCCGGCCGGCGCGAAGAGGTGGCCGGCGAAGAGCGATCCGGAGAGCGCCAGCGTAGGGTTGAAGCGATTCTCGAGCACGTAGAGTTCGGCGCCGTTGGGCAGCCGCCGCTGGCGCACCGCCTCCGCGAAGGCGACCCGGCGCCGGGCAGCCGGCGCCGTCCCGGCCGGCGCCGGCGTCATTGCGGGAGCTCCTCGACCGGCCCCGGCGGGGCAGGGATCTCCCCCTCTCCCCCGAGCTCTCGCGGCAGGAAGAGCCCGACGGTCAGAGCTTCGTCCTGAAGGTACGCTCCCGCGACGCGCCGCGCCTCCTCGGGCGTGACGCGTGAGACCGCCGCCGGGTAGTCCACGTACCATTCCCAGCCCGCCACCGCGATCGCCTCCGAGAGCGAGGCGGCGATCTGATCCGTCGAGTCGCGGTCGAAGATGATCTCCGCCTCGATCTGCGTGCGCGCCTTGCGCGCCTCGGCCTCCGTGACCCCCGAGGTGGCGGTCTTGCGGACTTCCTCTCGGATCGCGGACTCGACCGTGGCCGGCTCGACGCCCGGCCGGACGGGAGCGAACACCGAGAAGAGGCCCGGGTCGCGCAGCTGCCACGGCACGACCGTCACCGACAGGGCCAGGCTCTTCTCGACCAGGGCTTGATAGAGCCGGGAGGTGAGTCCCCCGCCGAGCGCGTTGCCGAGCGCGGCCAGGGCCGGCGTGTCGGGATGCGCGGCCTCGACCGAGCGCCAGGAGAGGGAGACCCAGGCCACCTGTCCCGTGCGCCGCACGACGAAACGCCGCTCTCCTTCCTGGGGCGGCTCGACGGTGTAAACGCGCGGGATCGGGCGCGAAGAGGGGGGGATGCCCCCGAAATGGCGCGCGACGACCGCGAGCGCCTCCGACTCCTCGAAGTCTCCGATCAGCAGGGCTGTCGCGTTGTTCGGGTGGTAGAAGACATCGTAGAACTCCCGCAGCCGCTCTGTCGTGACGCCTTCGATGTCGCTCTTCCAGCCGATGGTCGGGTGATGGTACGGATGCTCGCGGAAGGCGGTCGCGAAGGAGTGCTTGTAGAGCACCTGGAAGGGAGAGTTCTCGCCGCGCTCGAACTCGTTGCGGACGACGGTCATCTCCGGGGCCCGGTCCTCGTCGCGCAGCAGAGACCGGCGCATTCGGGAAGCCTCGAGCCGGACGGCCACCTCGAGCCGGTCGGAGGGGATCGTCTCGTAGTAGTTGGTCCGGTCGAACCAGGTCGTCGCGTTGAATCGGGCGCCGAGCGCCTCGAGAACCGACGCAATCGCGGTGCCGCTCTCGCGCCGGTACTCCGGCGTCCCCTTGAACATGAGGTGCTCGAGCAGGTGGGTCGCTCCCGTGTGGCCGACCGCCTCGTTGCGGCTCCCCACGTGGTAGACGACGGCGAAGGTCACGACCGGCGCCACGCGGTTCTCGAGCAGCAGGAGCTTCAGGCCGTTGCCGGGCAGAAGCCACTCCCGGATGCCCGCCTTCCCTTTGACGAACTGGAAATTGCCGGCTTCGTCGCTTGCGGCTTCGGGGCTCTCCGTCACTCTTTCCGGCTGTCGCCTCTCGACTGCCGACTGTCGACTCGTCTCATCGACTGTCGACGGTCGACTCTCCGTCACCGGCCCCCCGCCACATCCTCGCCGCCATCGACCCCGATGACGTTTCCGCTCACCCAGGCGCAGCCGGGCTGGGACAGCGCGACCAGGGCCGCCGCGACGTCGCGGGGCGTGGTCAGCCGCCCCGCGGGGTGCATCTTCAGCACGCGATCGATCATCTCCTGGTTGCCCGGGATCTTGCGCAGGGCCGGCGTGTCGGTCACCCCCGCGCGCAGGGCGTTGACGGCGATTCTCCGGGGAGCCAGCTCGACTGCGAGCTGGCGCACGTACGACTCGAGCGCCGCCTTGGCCGCCGAGACGGCGCCGTAGGAGGGCCACACGATGTGGCCGCCGGCCGAGGTCATCGCGAAGACGCGCCCGTCCGGGGCGAAGAGGTCGCCGAACACGAGGTCCTGCGTCCAGTAGACGAACGAGTTGGCCATCACGTCGAGGGTCATCTCGAGCTGCGCCTTGGTCAACGACGCCTCCCGCGTCTCGGCGAAGAGCGGCTTCAGGGTCCCGAAGGCGAGCGAGTGGAGGAGCACGGAGACGCGCGACTCGGGGGGCTCTCCGCCGCAGGCCTTCGCGATGGCGGCGACCACCTCGGCTCGCTTGCCGTCGTCGGCGGCGTTGACGTTGAAGAACTCCGCCCGGCGGCCGGTCGCGGCGATCTCCGCGACGATCCGGTCCACGTTGGCCTGCGTAGACTTTCGGTCCAGATGCACGCCGAAGACGTTCCACCCGGCGCGCGCGAGCGCGAGGGAGCAGGCCTCCCCGAAGCCGGAAGAGGCCCCGAGCACGAGGGCCCAGCGAACGCGGTTCTCCGCCGACAAAACGGCGCGAATCTTAGCACGGGGGCGGCGCGGAGGACGAAGCCCGCCACGGTAGACTGCGCCCCGGAGGAGCTCCTCATGTGGCGTTGCCTTCTTCTTCTCGGCGCCCTGGTCATTGGTCTCTCGACACCTCGTCCCGCGCGCGGCCAGGCGCGCGCGCCGGTCGAGACGGGCGCGATCGCGCGCCAGGAGATCGTCGTCACGAACCAGAACCTGGCCGTCGTCGTCGAGACGCGCCCTGCCGAGCTTCCCTCGGGAGAGGTCACGCTCGCCTGGAGCAGTGTGGCTTCCTCCGCGCGCACGGAGACCTGGAGCCTGACCAATGCGCGGGAGGCCGGCGTGCGCTGGCGCGGGCTCTCGGCGCCCCTCGCCGCCGGGAACGCCCTCGCCGATCTCGTCGGCAAGCGCGTCCGCGTGGAGCGGCCCGGGGGCGGCGGCACGGTCGAGGCCGAGGTGCTCTCGGTCTCCGGCTCGACCGCCGACCAGGTCCTCTTCCGGGAGGGGAGCGACCTGGTGTACGGCGAGCCCGGCGCGCGCCTTGTCGTTCCCGGCGCGGCTCCCGCCGCGGCGCGGGCGGAAAGCGTGATCCTCGCGCTGTCGAGCGAGCGCGCCGGAGCCCGGGAGCTTGCCTCGCGATACCTCGTCTCCGACCTCGGCTGGGAGGCCAACTACGCGCTGACACTCTCCCCCGACGAGAAGAGCGGAAGGCTGGAGGGCTGGTTCACGGTGGACAACCGCAGCGGAGCCGCCTTTGCCCCGACACGGCTGCGGCTGCTGGCGGGCATACTGCGGACCGCTGCGGCTCCGGCGCCGAGGGTGACCGGGATGCGCGCGGAGGTCATGGCCGTTTCCGGGGACGTTCCGCTCTCTCAGGCCGTGTCCGAGTCCCGGATGTACGAGGTGCCCTCTGCCGGGCGCCTGGCGGAAGGCCGGACGACCTACCCGCTGGCCGAGAACGCACAGGTCCCGATCGAGAAGCGCCACGTCGTCCGCACGAGTTACTGGTTCGGCGAGAACGTGGAGAGCCAGACCGTGCCCGTCGCGGTCATCTACTCCGTCGGCTCCAAGAAGCTCGAGGCCGCGCTCCCCGCAGGTGTCGTGCGCGTCTACACGGACGGGGGCACGGTCTTCGGCGGCGAGGACCGCATCGGCCACACGCCCGAGAAGACCGACTTCGAGATCGAGGTCTCGGAGGCGTTCGATCTGACGGCCAGGCGCCGCCAGACGAGCTTTACCCAGACGGGGCCGCGCGAGAGCGAGTCGGCCTGGGAGGTCACGCTCGTAAGCCGCAAGAAGGAGGCCGCAACCGTGATCGTCCGCGACAGCTTCCCCGGCGACTGGACGCTTGTGGAGTCCTCCGTGCCGGCCGCCCGCAAGAGCGCGCGGCTGATCGAGTTCTCCGTGCCGGTGCCCGCCGGGGGAGAGACGCGGCTGACCTACCGCGTGCGCGTCCGGACGGGGCGATGACGACGGCGGCGTGATCGGGACGCCTCCCCCGCCGCGAGTGGGCTCGGGCGACCGGCTCCTC
>JBOGJK010000660.1:0-3997 GCA_050745345.1 Thermoanaerobaculia bacterium | reverse complement strand
ATCTCACAGCGATCCGAAAGAGCCCCTGGGCATCGCCTACGTCGGAAAGTCGGCCGGCAGCGGCTTCGCCCCGGAGAGCCCGGCAACCGTCCGCGGCCGGCATATCCACACCCACGAGATCGCCCACAACCTCGGACGACCTCACGCCGTGCACAGCAGTCAGGGGACAACACCCGAAGGGAAGAAGAAGGGCGCCTGCGGAGAGGTGGCAGAAGCCTCGACCCCTGACTTCCCCAACTGGTTCGACGTCGACGGCCAACCGCGGGCGACTCTCGGACCGATGAACTCCGGTGCGAACTCGCTCGTTTTCGCTCTAGACAGCGACCTGATGCTGGCCGGCGATCCCCGCAACGTCTTCGACTTGATGAACTATTGCAGTCATCCTTCGATCGAATGGTGGCCCTCCGACTTCACCTACACGAATCTGCTGGGAGCGATCAACGCCCGCTTCGCTCCGGCGCCGGCATTCTCCGCCGGCATCGCCAGCGCGGATTTCTTCCTCGTACGCGGGCGCATCGACCTGAACAAAGACACCGTCGAGCTCCACCCTTTCGGCGCTCTGATTCAGGGCCCGGTGCCCGACCCGCTGCCTTCCGGCGACTACCTGCTGCGTCTCCGGAGCGCCGCGGGAGCTCTCCTCGGAGAGATTTCGTTCGAGCCGACGCCGATGGAGCCATTAGGCCCCGATCCCGGCCTCGGCTCCTTCCTGATCGGCGTGCCGTCGGATCCCGCGATCCGCAAAGTCGAGATCGTCCACGGCGGCGGCGGCGCGGCCTCCCGGACGGCCAGCGCCAACGCTCCCACCGTCCAGGTGACCTCGCCCAACGGCGGCGAGAGCCTGACCGGCCCGACCGTCAATCTCCAGTGGACGGGGAGCGACACCGACGGCGATGCGCTGACCTACGTCGTGCAGTACAGCCCCGACAACGGGGCCACCTGGACGACTCTCGGTGTCGACCTGACGTCGACCAGCATCGAGATCCCGCGCTCGTCGCTGCCCGCCTCCACCCAGGGCCGCCTGCGTGTCCACGCGAGCGACGGCTTCTTGACGGCCTTCGACACCTCGAACGGGACCTTCACGGTCGCCAACAATCCTCCTTTCGTGAGCCTCGGCGATCCCGACGACGGCCGCCTCTACGTGGGCGATCAGCTCGTCTTCTTCGACGCTTTGTCCTTCGACCCCGAGGACGGCAACCTGGCCAACTCCCGGTTCAGCTGGACGTCAAGCCTCGACGGTCCCCTGGGCACCGACAACAACTTCTCCCGCAAGGCGAGCACCCTCTCGCCCGGCACCCACCTGATCACCGTCACCGCCACCGACGGTCAGGGCGCCCAGGCGACGGACACCGCCACCATTCGCATCGCAACGCAGGCCGCGGGGCCCCTCACCGACCTGACGGTTGCCATCCTCGACCCGCCCGACCCGGTGTTGGTCGGCTCCTCGGCCACCTACACGGTCAACGCGAACAACAACGGCCCCGACCCGGCGAGCGGCGTGAGCCTGACGGTCACGGCGACGCTCGACCCCGCCGGCCCGACCGGGCCGGGCCCGGCAACGATCCTCTCGGCCGTGGGCGCGGGGTGGAGCTGCACCCCGGGCACCGGAACGGCCACCTGCACCCGCGCCGCCCTGCCCGCCCTCGAAGAGGCGCCGATCACCGTCGAGGTTGCTGCCTCCCAGGCCGGCACCCTCACCGCCACCGCCCAGATCACGGGCGCCGAGGAGGACCCCGCGACAGGCAACAACGCCGAGCAGAAGACGACCGAGGTCGAGCCTCCCTCGGCGGACATTTCCGTCACGAAGACGCACACGCCGGCCTCGCCTCTGGTGGGTCATCACCTGACCTACACGATCACGGTGTCGAACAACGGGCCGGATGCCGCGACGGGCGTGACGGTGGAGGATGCGCTTCCGGCGGAGGCGACCTTCCTCTCGGCCTCCTCGAGCCAGGGAGGCTGCGCCGGGACGACCGTGGTCACTTGCGACTTGGGCTCTCTATCCTCGGGCAGCCAGGCGACCGTGACGATCGTGGTACGGCCGACGGCGGCGGTGATGATCACCAACACCGCCTCGGTGGCTTCGGAGCAGTCGGACCCAGTGCCCGGCAACAACCAGGCCGCGGACGTTTCCGTGACGGGCAGCAACGGGCCGTTTGGCTTCTATACGCTGACCCCCTGCCGGGTGCTGGACACTCGGCTGCCGGACGGCCCTCTGGGCGGTCCCGCTCTGGCGGCCAGCGCGGACCGCACCTTCGCGTTGGCCGGCACCTGCGGCATCCCGGCGACGGCCAGGGCCGTCTCCCTCAACATCACCGTCACGCAGCCAAGCTCTCCGGGAAACCTGCGTCTCTATCCCGCGGGCACCGCGCTGCCGCTGGTCTCCTCGATCAACTACCGGGCCGGCCAGACCCGAGCCAACAACGTGACCATGCCGCTCGGCGAGACCGGCGCGATCCAGGTCCGATGTGGTCAGTTGGGAGGGGCCGTTCATTTCATCGTCGACGTCAACGGGTACTACGAGTAGCGCCGGGGGGGCCCTCATCGCTCTTCCCTTTCGGGGGCTCCTCCGGCGCGTAGGGATAGCAGCCGAGCACCAGCCGGTGTGGCCTGCCCGGCGCCGGAGCGCCACCGGACAGCTCGTCCACGGAGGTGTGACGGGCGATGACGTCCACGACCGCCTGCCGCAGCGCCCGAGCGAACTCGGCGCGCTGTTCGGGGCTCTCGAAGCGAAACTGCGACTTGAGAGAGAGCGTCGAGAGCCTCGTTCCCTGCGCCTGCGCCTGCTTCCAGGCGCGGGCAACGTCGGACTGCACCCGGGCCGTCAGAGCGAGCAGATAGGCCGCGCTGCCGGTGTCCTCGATCGCGCGCCAGTCCGCCTCGACCGGCCCCAGGACCTCCGGCACGAGCAGGAAGCTTCGAGCCGCTGCCACGTAGCGCTGCTCGACCATGTTGCGCTTTCGCAGGCGGCCCGCCCGGCGCAGAAGTCCCCGGTCGGCGAGCCTTCGGACGTGGTAGTTGACACGCTGCCGAGGCAGTCGAAGCTTTCTGGCGATCTCGGTGGCCGACGCGGGCTCTCGGGCCAGCTCGAGAATTCGCGCCCGCAGCGGGAGTAGGAGAGCCTCGGCGCGCTTCTCCTCCGCAACGCATTCCAGATCGGGGAGACTCTCAGCGGCCGCTTCCACAGACAACTATTATTGTCGAGACATGTAAGCTTGTCAATATCTGTGGACGGAATCCTTTCTCTCTCAGACGCAATAGTTTGGAGGTCGGTTCTCGTTTGGATAGTGCATCCCGCCCTGCAGAGGAGGAAGTTTCTTGCCCCACCACTCACGCCGGCTGGATCGGGCCGGCGAGCCGGCCTGACCGTGGCGAGATTCGGGCTCTTCGGAAGCGGCCTGTCCAGCCGGGAAGGGCGGCGAGGGGGAAAGCGCGGCCCGTCGGAGGAGCCAAAAAAGAAGGCTCCGCCCTTTTCCGTCATCCTCCAGGACGCGCGTGAGCTGGTCGCAGCGCGCAGGGGGCGCCTGGCCGTCGGGCTCGGGCTGCTTCTGGTCAACCGCGTGGCGGGGCTCGTGCTGCCCGGCACGACCAAGTTCCTGCTGGACGAGGTGATCGGCAAGGGGCACCGGGAGTTGCTCGCCAGGCTCGTGTTCGCGGCCGGGGGGGCCACACTGCTGCAGGCGGTGACCTCCTTTGCCCTCTCGCAGCTCCTCGGCAAGGCGGCGCAGAAGTCGATCACCGAGCTGCGCCGCCGCGTCCAGCGGCACGTGGGAAGGCTCTCCGTCTCCTACTTCGACCAGACGAAGGTGGGGGCGCTGCTCTCGCGCGTGATGACAGACGCCGAAGGCATTCGCAACCTCGTCGGAACGGGGCTGGTCGAGGTGCTGGGGGGGGGTCTGACCGCCGTGCTCGCCCTCGGGATCCTCTTCTACCTGAATACACGGCTCACGTTGATCGCGCTCGGCGTCCTGTCCCTCTTCTCCGTTGTCCTGCTCTACGC
>JBOGJK010000659.1:0-3325 GCA_050745345.1 Thermoanaerobaculia bacterium | reverse complement strand
GTCGGAAGCTTGGAGGTCATGCTCGCGCGCGGCTTCGAAAAGAAGGACTTTCCGCGAAATTCTACACGACGCAAGCCCCGTCCCGGGGCGCCCGGCTCCTACCGCGGCAGCTCCGCCAGCTTCTTCTTCAGGGAGGCGATCTGTTTTTCCGAACGCTGCCCTTCCGGCAGCCCCTCCGCCTCGCGGATCGCTTCCTGCAGCGCGATCCGGGCCGACACGAGGTCTCCTTGCTCCTGGTGGATGCGCGACCGGGCCGTGAGGATGCCGATCATCCTCGGACCGTACGCCTTCGACAGCGCGCGGTCGGAGGCCTGCAGCGCGTTGTCGTAATCCTTCATCGCCTCGTACGCGAGAGCCATGCGAGAGGGGGGGTTGTAGTCGTCGGGAAAGTCCTCCTCCGAGGCCTCGAGCATCGGGATGGCGCGCTGCGGCTGCCCGAGGGCGAGATAGACGGAGAGCCGGTGCGAGTCGAAGACGGCGCGAGCGTCGGGCGTCTTCGCCTTGCGCGCCTCCTCCTCGAGAAAGGTCGCCCACTCGGTCAGGATCCGAAGGCGTCCCTGCTCGTCTGCCGCCTGCTGCCTCTCTTCCGACAGCACCTCGTAGAGCAAGGAGATGTCATCCGCGGCGATGTCCGGCCTCGGGCGGGCGACCACCTGCCTCGCGCCGGAGGAGAGCGCGGCGACGAGCGCCGCACGCGACGGGTCCTCTCGCGGAAGCGAGAGGGCGCAGTCGAGGCCGCTTCCCGCGACGTTGGCAGCCGAGGCGGACCGGGCGAGCCTCGGGAAGGCGTCGCGAGCCGTCACGGCGCAGGAGGCGTGGTCGTCCAGCGTCTGGAGCGCGAAGAGGAGCGACTCCACCGCCCGCGCGTAAGGCTTCCAGCGCGGCGGCGCTTTTCGGAGCGCCTCCCGATAGAGCGCTGCCGCCTCGGCGTTCTTCTTCTCGCCGAAGGCCCGGTCGGCGCGCGCGAGCACCTCGTCCACCCCCTTCACGCGCCCGCGCACGGCGCGGCGGCCCTCCTCGAGCAGCTTCTGGAGCTGCGGGACGGTTGCGCCGCCCACCCAGCGCAGCACGGCCTTCTCGGTCCGCGGATCCACCACGAAGTAGGTCGGCCAGGCCTCGACGGGAAACTTCATGAGGAAGGGGGCGCTGCCTTTCTTCTCCGTGTCGATCGAGAGCCAGACGAACTGTCCGGCGCGCCCTTTGAGGGACTCGTCGGTGAAGACGAAGGCCCTCATCGAGCGGCAGGTGTGTCACCAGGGCGCCCAGGCCTCGACGAAGAGAGGAAGATCGCGGGCGCGCGCCTGCCCGAGCGCCTTGCCGTAGTCGTCCTCGACAAACGGCAGCGCCGTCCGCGCGGGCGGGGCCGGGGTCTGACCGAACGCCGCGGCGGCGAGCGCCAGCAGCGAAGCGATCGCGCGAGACCGTTCGGACCTCATGGGGCCGCCTCGAAGGGAGCGTCGCAGGAAGTCACGGGATTACCGCCGCCAGAGTATCGTGGTGCTCGCGGATCAGCGTGCGCAGGTAGGGCCCGATCGACTTTGCGCCCTCGAAGCCCGCGGCCTTCGCGGCGGACTCCTGCGCCGCCTCCGGGATGTCCGCGCTCTCCGCGTAGTGCTTCAGGTCCCGAAAACAGCCGATCGTGAAGAGGTCCCACGCCGCTCCCCGATCCCGGGTGAAGATCAGGTTCTGCGGACGACCCAGAGCCCTGGCGTAAGTGTTCTCCATCTCGCGCTGCCGGTGGAGGTCCCCCTGCCGCCCCGGCAGCGCCACGAACATTTCCACATGAAAGAAGCCGGCCCCGGCGAAGCGCTCGCGAGCCGCGGGCAGGGGCGGGCCGAGGACGAAGACGTCCTCCTGCCAGGCGATCGCGTCGCGGATCTTCGAGAGCGAGGCCTGCGACCGCTCTCGCCACCTCTCCCGCCGCGCGACGCGCTCCGCCGCGAAGTACCCCTCCCAGCTTCCCATCGGGTAGAGGAGGAGCAGGTCCCACTTGTCTCCCTGGCTGTGTCTCAGCCAGAGCGGCGCCTCGTCGCCGCTCTCGGCCCAGGAGGTCCGCAGCCGCTTCTCCAGTTCGATCAGCTCGAGCAGCCGCCCCGGCGCCGCCTGGACCAGTGTCGCCCGGTAGAGGTGGGTGCCGCCGTCACGGGGCTCGGTCGCCTCGAGGAGGCCGAGCGCGAAGACGAGCGGGAAGAGCAACGGCATCACGCCGCCAGTCTACGACGCCGGCCGCCTGCGAGCGCCGCCCGTCGCGACGCAAGGCCTTGACGCCCGCGATCATGGCTCTCCGTCTCCCGGGGCCTCCCGCTGCGTGCGGACGGCGTCTCCTCGAGGTTGCGCTTGGCGCCCGACTGGAAGAGGGCCTGGATGCCGAGGAGGGCCGGCCCGACCTGCACGGTGTCGATCCGGCCCGGGTGGGTCCGGCGATAGTCGAGCCACCCCCGCCACTCCATCCAGAGCAGCAGCCGATCGAGGCCGAAGGCCGCCAGAGCGATGCCGGCCGGCACGAGCAGCCACTTCACGCCTCGATCGTAGCCTGAGACCCGTAACCTTTCCGGCGGGCGATCGTCACCGAGACCGGAGGAACTGGAGGGAACCATGCTCAAGAAACCGTGGACCACCATTTTTTTTGCTCTGGCCCTGGCCATCCCCGCGGCGGCCTTCCTTCGGGCCAGCGATGACCCTCCCGAAGACCGCGTCATCGTCCTGCCCGACGAGCAGGACATCGACGTGGACGTAGAGGTGGACGATCCCGAGGCCATGGTCGTGCGCATCGACCGGGAGCACGGCCGCGGCTACGTCGGGGTCCGGCTGGTCGGGATCACGCCCGAACTGCGGGAGCATTTCGGCGTGCCCCGGGACGCCGGCGTCCTGGTCGGGGGTGTGGAGCCCGACAGCCCCGCGGCCAAGGCGGGCATCCGGGTGGGCGACATCCTCACGGCCGTGGACGGAGACCGGATCGACTCGGCCCGGGACCTTTCGCGGGCGGTGCGCCGCAAGAAGGCGGGCCAGACGGTCCAGCTCGACCTCTCGCGTGACCGCGCGAAGAAGCAGCTCACGGTGACCGTCACCGAGCGCCCGGCCAAGGAGATCCGCGTGGGCGAGCTCCACCCGCACCTGAGGAAGCGCGCCTTCGTCTGGCACGACGGCGACTTCTCCAAGAGCCTGATCGGGCCGCTCGAGGACATGGGATGCGTCGAGCGGCGTCTCGACGAGCTCGAAAAGCGGCTCAAGGATCTCGAGAAGAAGCTTCCCTCGAAGTGACCGCCCCCGGGGTCAGGACTCCGATCTCGTGAACTTGGGCGGGGGTCGAGGCCAGAGTCACGAC
>JBOGJK010000658.1:0-7041 GCA_050745345.1 Thermoanaerobaculia bacterium | reverse complement strand
GCTAGTGACTGAGGGGGAGGCAGTCGAGCCGCGCTTTCGCCTGGAGATGAAGACGGCCGTTCAAAAGAGAATGGTGCACTGATTCCATGACGGGATCGGCCGGCAACCACCTCGGCCCCGAAGAAGTCCGCGCGCCGCGGACTTCCTGCTCGAGTCTCCGGAGGATATCGTTCGGGCGAAGCGGGAGTGGTTCGCGCGGGGCGGCGAAGCCTCCTCCAGACCGGGGGTCCTATTTCGGTCCGGGCGGAAGGTTGGTGAGCAGGTAGCGCGCGATCAGGCTGTGGAGGTGGAGGCTCGTGCCCTTCCCCTCCTTGATGGTGTGCGAGCGGTTGGGGTAGACCATCAGGTCGAAGGGTTTCTCGAGCTCGACGAGGCGATTCACGAGCTTCTCGGTCCCCTGGTAGTGCACGTTGTCGTCCCCCGAGCCGTGGATGAGGAGGAGTCTGCCCTTTAGGCCCTCCGCGAAGTGGATGGGTGAGCCGCGCCGGTACCCCTCGGCGTTGTCTTGCGGCAGACCCATGTACCGCTCCTGATAGATCGTGTCGTAGAGCGTCTGGTCGGGCACCGGCGCGACGGAGATTCCGACCTTGTAAAGGTCGGGGAATCGGAACATCGCGTTCAGCGTGGAGGAACCGCCCCCCGACCATCCCCAGATCGCGACGCGCTCGAGATCGACATAGGCGCGCTCGGCCGCCAGCGCCCGGACCGCCGCCGCCTGGTCCTTCGAGGAGAGGTCGCCCACGGCCCCGTAGACGATCTTGCGCCACGCGGCTCCCTTCGGGGCCGGAGTGCCGCGATTATCGAAGCTCGCGACGAGGTATCCCTCTCGAGCCAGCGCCCGATGGAAGAGGGCGCGCTCTTCCTTCCACTCGTCCTCGACCGTCTGGCCGGCCGGCTCGCCGTAGACGTAGACGAGGAGCGGGTACTTGCGCGAGACGTCGAAGTCGGGCGGCTTCAACAGCCAGCCGTCCAGTGTCACGCCGCCGCCGATCGGAAGCGGAAAGAACTCCACCGGTGTGGCGAGCAGCGTGGCCGCCTTCGACCTCAGCTCCGCGTTGTCTACCAGAGTGCGCGCCGTGCGGTGCTCAGGCAGCGAGACCAGCTCGACGACCGGCGGCCGGTCGAACCGGCAGTACGTGTGGATCGCCCGGCGGCCGTCGGGCGAGAGCTCGTAGTCGTGCGTGCCCGGCTCTCCGGCAGGGGTCACCCGCTCGGGCGGCGAAGAGCCGTCGAGCTTCGCGCGGTACAGGTACTTGTCGGTCGCGCGCCCGGGCGAAGCGAGGAAGTAGAGCCATCCCCCGCGCTCGTCCGGGCCCACGACCTTGATGACGTCCCCATCGAAGCGGGTGACCAGCCGCTCGCGCGAGCCGTCGCGCGCGGCGCGGTAGACGTGCCGCCAGCCGTCCTTCTCGCTTTCCCAGAGAAACTCCCGATTCCCTGCGATCCACCAGACCCGCTCCACGTAGTCGACCCAGCTCTCCGACTCGTCGCGGAAGACACGGCGTGCCTCTCCGGTTCGCGCGTCGGCAAGCAGCAGGTCGTTGCGGTTCTGCAGGCGGTTGAGCTGCTGGAGCGCGAGTGTGCGGTCGTCCAGCCAGTCCATGCGGGGCACATAGGTCTCCCGCGGGCCGCCGGGAAGCTGTATCCAGACGACCGCTCCTCCCGCGGCGTCGACCACACCGATCCGCGTCGCGGAGTTGCGCTGACCGGTCTTCGGATATGGAAACCGCTTCAGGGTCGGGTAGAGGGCGTCGGTGTCGTCGATCAGCGTGAAGACCTCCACCCCCGTCGTGTCGAACTGCCAGAAGGCGATGCGTCGCCCGTCCGGGCTCCAGCGGAAGCCGTCGCGGATGTCGAGCTCTTCCTCGTTGACCCAGTCGGACGTGCCGTTGACGAGCGTGGCCGAGCCATCGCGGGTCAGCGGCGTCGCGGCTCCAGTCGCAAGCTCCTCGACGTAGAGGTCGTTGTCTCGGACGTAGGCGGCCCGCGAACCGTCGGGGGAGAGCTTGGCGAACATGAGGGTCGAGGCGGGAGCGGAGCCGCCGAGCTTGCGCAGCGTCCCCTTCGACCGGTCGAAGAGCCAGTAGTCCCCCCGCGTGTTCTCCCGCCAGACCTTCTTCGAGTCAGTGAAGACGAGGATGCGCTCGCGGCCGGCCGACAGGGCGAAGTCTTCGATCTTGAGCGGGCCGGCCGCTCCGGGCGGGACCACCTGCGAGGCGGCGAGGAGCACCTGGCGGCGGCCGGTGGCGGTGTCGTAGAGGACGATGTCGAAGAGCTCCTTGCCGGCGGCGGATTCCTCGCGAACCGCGCAGGAGCGGCCTTCGTCCAGCCAGCGGACCGGCCCGAAGTCCTTCGCCTTGTACTCCTCCGCCACGAAGATGCGCCGCAGCTGCGCGTCGAGCGACTCGGGGATCTGCGCCGGGAGGGGACTCGAGAGCCAGATCGCGGCCGCGGCCAGGGCGAGAGGTACGCGGCGCTCGGGCGGCGGGTTGCGGCGCGCGGACAAGGTTCAGGGATTATAAGAGGCCCTCGCGGTTTGCGCCCCCTGCTTCCCGACTAGAATCCCCACGGGTCCATTCCGGGATGACGCTTTCCTCCGGCCTCCGCCTCGGTTCCTATGAGATCCGCGCGGCGCTCGGCGCCGGCGGGATGGGAGAGGTCTACCGCGCCCGCGACATTCGCCTCGACCGCGACATCGCGCTGAAGGTTCTGCCGACGCACCTGGCGCGGGATCCCGAGGCCCGCAAGCGCTTCGAGCGCGAGGCGAAGGCGATTGCCGCCCTCTCCCACCCGAACATCCTCTCGATCTTCGACATCGGAAGCCACGAGGGGATCGCCTACGCGGTAATGGAGCTGCTCGAGGGAGACACTCTCCGCGCGCGGCTGGTGGGAGGGCCGCTGCCCGTGCGCAAGGCGGTCGAGTACGGGGTCGCCATGGCGCAGGGGCTCGCCGCCGCTCACGAGAAGGGGATCGTGCACCGCGACCTGAAGCCTGAGAACGTTTTCGTCACGCGCGACGGCTGGGTGAAACTTCTCGACTTCGGTCTCGCGCGAGTGCTCCCGTCGCTTTCCACGACTTCCGGATCGGCCGCCCACACGACGCCCTACTCGGAGCCCGGCGTCGTCCTGGGAACCATCGGCTACATGTCTCCCGAGCAGGTGCGCGGGGGAGCGGTCGATCACCGCTCCGACATCTTCGCCTTCGGCGCGGTCTTCTACGAGATGCTGACGGGACGCCGCGCCTTCCAGCGCGATTCGGCGGTCGAAACGATGATGGCGATCCTCCAGGACGAGCCGCCGGAGATCTCGGGCGGGAGCCGGCCGGTCCCCGCGGAGCTGGCCGAGCTGGTGGCCCACTGTCTCGAGAAGCGGCCCGAGGAGCGGTTCCAATCGGCACGCGACCTCGCCTTCGCGTTGCGCTTCGGAGAACGGGAGCCGAGCGGCGCGGTGCCGCGCCCCGGGCCGGCCGCCGAGAAGAGCGCTTCGATCGCGGTCCTCCCCTTCCGCAACATGAGCGCGGACCGCGAGGCGGATTACTTCTGCGACGGCATGACCGAGGAGATCCTGAATGCCCTCTCCCAGATCCCGTCGCTCTCCGTGGCGGCTCGCACCTCCTCCTTCGCGTTCAAGGGCAAAGACACCGACGTGCGCCAGGTCGGCCGGGAGCTCGGTGTCAAGAGCGTCCTCGAGGGGAGCGTCCGGCAGGCCGGCCAGCGCCTGCGCATCTCGGCGCAGCTGATCGACGTGGGAACCGGGTACAGCCTGTGGTCCGACCGTTTCGATCGGGAGATGAGTGACGTCTTCGCCGTCCAGGACGAGATCGCGCGCGCGATCGCGGGGACGCTGAAGGTCCGCCTCTTCGGGGGGGCCGACCAGCCGCTGGTGGCGCCGGTGACGCGCGACGTGGAGGCCTACGACCTCTACCTCAAGGGACGCTATCTCTGGGGCCGCCGCCAGTCGCGCGACGCCATCGAGAAGTTCGAAGCGGCCGTCGCGCGCGATCCGCAGTTCGTCGCGGCGCACACGGGAATCGCCGACGCCTACGCGACCTGGGGCTTCTATGGGGGAATCCCCGCGTGGGAGGCGTTCGCGCGCTCCCGGGAAGCCGCCGAAAAGGCGCGGGAGCTCGCTCCCGACGATGCCGGTGTGCACCTCTCCTTCGGAATCATCGAGCACTACTACGGCTGGGACATCGCCCGCGAGGAGCGCGAGCTGCGGCTGGCCATCGAGAAGGACCCGCGCTCCTGGGAGGGATACTTCTGGCTGTCGCTCTGCCTTTCCCTCTCGGGCCGTTTCGAGGAGTCCCGGGATCTGGCGCGCCGAGGTGTGGAGACCGAGCCCCATTCCGCCAACGCCCGGGCGGCCCTGGGGTGGGCGTATGCCGGCTCGCGCCGGTTCGAAGAGGCGCTCCCGGAGTTCGCGGCGGCCGTCGCGCTCGATGCCGAGGCGGCCCTCCCGCGCTGGTCGCTCGGATATGCCCAGCTCTCGGTCGGGGATTTCGCTTCCGCGGTCTCGACGATGGAGACGGGTGTCGCGGCCACGCGCCGCGAGCACTTCCTCCAGCTCGCCTTGCTCGGGTGCGCGCTGGCGGGCGCCGGACGAACCGGTGAGGCGCGCGCGGTGCTGGGAGAGCTGCGCGAGAGGGCGGCGCGCACCTACGTGCCGCCTTATGACCTGGCGATCCTTCTGACGGCCCTGAACGAGCGGGAAGAGGCGCTCGCGGCGGTCGAACGTGCCTACGAGGAGCGAAACGCCCTGCTCTGGGCGCGCATCCACCTCCCGCTGTTCGACCCGCTCCGCTCGGAGCCCCGTTGGCGGGCGGTCGCGGAAAAGCTCGCGAAGACGGCGCCGATCGGAGGCGTGTAGGGCGCCGGATTCCCCGCCTCTCTTCAGCGGGCGGCGCGCAACCTCTCGACGGCGGGCCCCTGCCGAACCGCCCGGACGATGAAGCGTTGCGGCGCGTTGCCGACGAAGTAGAACGGGAAGCAAGTCACCAGAGTCAGCGTCGCCTCGCGCGTCGGGTTGAGAACCGAGACTTCCTTCGGGTCGACGATCCGAACGTCGGCGACCGCGTACAGCTCCCGGCCCTGCGGGGTCTCCAGCTCCATGGCGTCGCCGGGGGAGATGTCCTTCAGTCCCCGGAAGAAGCCGTCCCGATGGCCAGCGATTCCGACGTTGCCGGCGTGCCCGGGGCGGGCCGTGCCGGCGATCCAGCCGACTCCGCGGTTCAGCGTCGCGGCGTCCGTCCCCGGGAGGACGGGGACCTCGACATGCGCCCGCGGGATCCTCAGGACGGCCAGCGGCGGCGGGAACTTCTTCGCGAGGCTCTCGCGGTACGCGCGGATACGCTTGGGCGCCCAGAGGGAGCCATCGAAGGCCGCCCAAGGCGGGACGGTAGCCAGAGACCCGTGCGAACGGGCCTCCGAGAATCTCCGCAGGCCCGCCTGCCTGCCGAGCTCGCCGTGAAGGCGCATCACACCCCAGATGGTGAGAAAGACGAGCCCGGCGCCGATCAGAGCGCGTTCCAGGGCGCGCAAGGACACGCCGACCTCCACCCTTTCGCCTGACATGTATGCCTTCGCCGGGTGGATTCTACGCGATCTCGGGCGCCCGGCGCCGCTGCCCGAAGGGTCAGACGGTCAGGGCCCGGGCGGGCTCGCGCCTGGGGTAACGGTTCTCGACGTAGTCCTCGACCAGAGCACGGAAGGCCTCCGAAAGCTCCTCGTAGGTGCCCTTGAGCGTCGTGAAGTGCTGCCCGTCGATGTAGACGGGGCAGTGGGGCGCCTCGCCGGTGCCGGGCAGCGAGATGCCGATGTTGGCGGCCTTCGACTCTCCCGGCCCGTTGACCACACACCCCATCACGGCGAGTGTGAGGTTCTCGACTCCTTCGTACCGCGTCTTCCACTCCGGCATCCGGTCGCGCAAATACTCCTGGATCCGCTCGGCCAGCTCCTGGAATGTCGTCGAGGTCGTGCGCCCGCACCCCGGGCAAGCCGTGACCGAAGGCGCGAAGGAGCGTATGCCCAGGGACTGGAGCAGCTCGCAGGCGGCGTAGACCTCCTCGCGGCGGTCGCCGCCCGGCCGCGGAGTCAGCGAGACGCGGATGGTGTCACCGATCCCCTCCTCGAGCAGCACTCCCATCGCCGAGGCGGACCAGACGAGGCCCTTGGTCCCCATGCCCGCTTCGGTCAGGCCCAGGTGGAGCGGCTGGTCGGTCCTGGCCGCCAGGTCGCGGTAGACGGCGATCAGATCGAGCGGCCGGGAGACCTTGCAGGAGATGATGATCTGGTCCTTGCGCAGTCCCGACTGGAGCGCCAGCTCGGTGGACTGGAGCGCGGACAGGATCATGCACTCGTTGATGATCTCTTCCGAGGAGCGCCCCAGGTTGCGGTCCGTGTTCTCCTGCATCTTCGCCATGACCAGTTCCTGGTTGAGAGATCCGCCATTGACGCCGATGCGCACGGGCTTGCCCAGGTCCCGCGCCACGCCGCAGATCGTCGCGAACTGCTCGTCGCGCCGGGCCCCTTTGCCGACGTTGCCGGGATTGATGCGGTACTTGTCCAGGGCGGCCGCCATCGCGGGGAACTTCGTCAGCAGGACGTGCCCGTTGTAGTGGAAGTCGCCGATGAGCGGCGCCTCGACCCCGGAGTCGAGCATCCGCCGCTTGATCTCGGGGACCGCCTGCGCGGCCTCCGGGACGTTGACGGTCACGCGCACCATCTCGGAGCCGGCCTGCGCCAGCTCGATGCACTGCCGGGCGGTCGAGGCGACGTCGGCCGTGTCGGTATTGGCCATCGACTGGACGACGACCGGCGCGCCCCCGCCGACCGGGACGGGACCGACCCGGACACCCACCGTCCGGTGGCGCTTTCGCTCTCTCATGCAACCGAAAAATCTACCAGATCGCGGCCCCGGGCAGGGGGGACGGGGAGGCCGTCTCGGGCGCAGGACGCTCGAGGCCGCGATATCTTCTGCGCGCTCAACGAGAGAAGGGGGAGGCCCGTGAGACCGAGACTGACGGCATTCCTGATTCTGACAGCG
>JBOGJK010000657.1:0-4848 GCA_050745345.1 Thermoanaerobaculia bacterium | reverse complement strand
GCCGGAGCCTTTGACGGCGAAAACCACCCCTGATAGCATCGCCCGTTCTCATGAAGCACCCGAACCACATCGCCCTCGACGCGGTCCTGGAGGAGCCGGTCCGCTTCGCCTTCGACCTCCCGTTCGCGCTCGCCGCCCTCGACCGGGAGCCGCTGCTCGCGATCTCTCCGGTGCGGCTGGAGGGGACCATTTCACGCATCGAAGGGGGCTTCGCGCTCGAAGGCCGGTGCGCCTTCGACGGCAAGCTCGAGTGCAGCCGCTGCCTCGCCGCGTATCCCTTCGCGATGGACGAGCCTTTCTCCCTCGTGCTCTACCGCCGCTCCGCCGGTTTGCCCGACGTGCGCGAGCTCTCCCGCGAGGACCTCAACATGAGCTTCTACGAGGGAGACTCCGTGGATCTCGCCCCCATCGCCGAGGAGCGGGTGCAGATGGCGATTCCGATGAAGCCCCTCTGCCGGGAGGAGTGCCTTGGCCTCTGTCCGCGCTGCGGAAAGGACCGGAACCTCGCTCCCTGCGGCTGCGTGGAAGAGGAGGGCGACCCGCGCTGGGGCGCGCTCGCGCAGTGGAAGAACGCGACGAAATCGCAGAAAGCGTAGGAAGAAACGATGCCGAATCCCAAACGACGCCACAGCAAGGCCCGCCGCGACAAGCGCCGCGCGCACGACGCGCTGACCGCGCCGTCGCTTTCGGAGTGCCCGAACTGCCACGAGCCAAAACTGCCGCACCGGGTCTGCCCCCACTGCGGCTACTACAAGGGCAAGCAGACAATCAACACGTAAACCGTAAACCGTGAACCGAAAACCGTAAACCGTAAACCGGGAAGCATGCTCGGGCACCTTCGGTTCCCGGTTCCCGGTTCACGGTTCCCGGCTCGGTATAATCCTCGCCACCTTGCGATCCGGGATCCGGACGTCACAAATGCGTATCGCGGTCGACGCGATGGGCGGCGACCACGCCCCGCAAGTCAACGTGGATGGGGCGGTCGCAGCCGCCCGCGAGTACCGGATCGCCTCTCTGCTGGTGGGCCGGACCGGCGAGCTCGAGCGGCTGCTGGAGGAGTCCGGCTACAGTGGCGACCAGATCGAGATCGTGGAAGCTCCGGAGTTCATCACGATGGACGAGCCCGCCACCGCCGCGATTCGCCGGAAGCGTAATTCCTCGATCTGGGTGGCCGCCAACTGTGTCCGCGACGGCCGGGCCGCGGGTCTGGTCTCGGCGGGGCACACGGGCGCGGCCATGGTCTCGGCCAAGATGGTGATCGGCATGATCGAGGGGGTGGACCGCCCGGCCCTGGCGGCGATCCTGCCGAACATCTCGGGGCGGAGCCTCCTGCTCGACGTGGGAGCCAACGCGGATGCCCGCGCCGAGCACTTCAAGGAGTTCGCCGTGATGGGCTCGATCTACGCGCAGCTCGTCTTCGGCAAGCCGGACCCGTCGGTCGGGCTGATGTCGATCGGCGAGGAGGACACCAAGGGCAGCGCGAGCACGAAGGAGGCCTTCAAGGCGTTGAAGGAGGCGGGGCTGAACTTCGTCGGCAACGTCGAGGGGCGCGACGTCTTCAACGGCAAGGTGGACGTCATCGTCACCGACGGCTTCACGGGCAACGTGATCCTGAAAGTTTCCGAGGCGCTGGCCGAGATGGTCGAGAACCTGCTGCGCGAGGAGATCAAGAAGACGCTCCAGGCCTCCGTCGGGTTCCTCCTCTCGCGCTCCGCGTTCCGAAGCTTCAAGTCGCGGCTCGACTACTCGGAGTACGGGGGAGCGCCGCTGCTGGGCGTCGAGGGGTGCGTCATCATCTGCCACGGCCGCTCGAGCGCGAAGGCGATCAAGAACGCCATCCGGCTGGCCGCCGAGTTCTCGCGGCAGCGGCTGGCGGAGAAGATCCAGTCCTCGATCGCCGCGCTGCACTCCCACGAGGCGCGCCCTGGCAAGCCCGGAGTGGACGCGCGCCCGCCGGGGCGGGAGGCGCGCTCCTGAGCGCTCCTGCCGGGCACCGGGGAGGCGCATGATCCGGGCGCGTCTGGCGGGCGTGGGTTCCGCCGTCCCCAAGAAGATCCTTTCGAACGCGGACCTCGAGAAAATCGTCGACACCTCGGACGAGTGGATCCGGACCCGCACCGGAATCCGCGAGCGGCACGTCGTCTCGGAAGGGGAGAAGTTCTCGGACCTCTGCACCCGGTCGGCCGAGACGGCCTTGAAGCGTGCCCACGTCAGGGCCGAGGACCTGGACATGATCCTGGTCGGCACGATCTCGGGGGACATGCCCTTCCCCGCCACGGCCTGCCTCGTCCAGAACAACCTCGGTGCCTCGCGGGCCGCGGCCTGCGACATCGGGGCCGCCTGTGTGGGATTCCTCTACGGCCTCCACCTGGCCGACGGGCTCGTCCAGTCGCAGAAAGCGGAGAACGTGCTCGTGATCGGCGGAGAGATCCTCTCGCGCTACGTGGACTGGACCGATCGATCGACCTGCGTGCTCTTCGGCGACGGAGCCGGCGCGGCCGTGCTTCAGGCCACGAAGGGCGATCACGGCATTCTCGGCACGCGCATGAGGTCCAACGGCGCCCTGGCCGACTTCATCTGTATGCCGGGCGGGGGCTCGAACCACCCGGCCAACGACCCGAAGTCGATCGAGCAGCGCCTCCCCTTCATCAAGATGAAGGGGAATGAGACCTTCAAGGTGGCCGTCAAGGCGATGGCCGACGTCAGTACCGAGCTGCTCGCCGAACAGGGCTTCGAGAAAGGGGACGTGCGCCTCTTCGTGCCGCACCAGGCCAACGAGCGCATCATCGACGCGGTGGGGGAGCGGATGAAGTTCCCGCCGGAACGGGTCTACAAGAACGTCGAGCGCTACGGCAACACCTCGGCCGGTTCGATCCCGATCGCTCTCGACGAGTGCCAGCAGAAGGGTCTCGTCAAGTCCGGGGACCTCGTGCTCCTGACGGCGTTCGGCGCGGGGCTGGTCTGGGGCTCGGTGTTGCTGCGGTGGTGAGAAAGCAGGAGCCAGGGGTCAGGGGTGAGGGGTGAGGGGGCTTCCTCGGGCTCCCGTCCCTGGTCCCTGACCCTAATTCCTGCCCATGCTCGCTCTTCTCTTCCCCGGCCAGGGCTCGCAATTCGTCGGCATGGGCCGGGCGCTATGCGAGGCCTCCGCTCCCGCGCGCGCCGTCTTCGAGGAGGCGGACGCCCTCCTCGGCTTCTCCCTCTCGCGGCTCTGCTTCGAAGGGCCGGAGGAAGAGCTGAAGTTGACCGCCAACGCGCAGCCGGCGATCCTGACGCATTCCGTCGCCGCGCTGCGAGACCTCGAAGCCCGCTTTCCGGAGCGCCTTGAGGGCGCGGCGTTTGCGGCAGGCCACTCGCTCGGCGAGTATTCGGCCGACGTCGCGGCCGGCGCGCTCGCCTTCGCCGACGCGGTGCTCCTGGTGCGGCGGCGCGGCGGGCTGATGCAGGACGCGGTGCCGCCCGGTGCCGGCGCCATGACGGCGATCCTGGGGCTCGCGCCCGAAGAGGTCGAGGCCGCCTGCCGCGACGCGGCGCAAGGAGAGGTCGTTTCCCCCGCCAACTACAACTCGCCGGAGCAGACGGTGATCGCCGGCCATGCCGCCGCCGTGGCGCGCGCCTCCTCCCTCTGCGCACAGCGGGGGGCCCGGCGCGCGATTCCTCTCCCGGTCTCCGCGCCGTTCCACAGCCCCTTGATGGCGCCGGCGCGCGAGCGCATCCGGCCGCTGCTCGAAGCGGCGCAGTTCCGGGACGCGCGGTGGCCCGTGGTCACCAACGTGGACGCGGCGCCCGCCTCCTCCGGAGCCTCCCTGCGCGACGCGCTCGTGCGCCAGATCGACTCCCCGGTGCGGTGGGTAGAGTCGGTGCGCCGTCTCGCGGCGGAGGGCGTCCTGCGGGGACTCGAGATCGGTCCGGGCAACGTGCTCGCCGGGCTCGTGCGACGGATCGAGAAGAATCTCAAGGTCGAGACGTACGCCGGATGATCCGGAAGGCGCTCTTCGGAGGCGCGCTCCTGGTGGCCGCGGCCTGCGCGACAGTCCGCCCCGCGTCCTCGCCGATCGGTGGGGCCGTGGCCGCCGCCTCTTCTCGCTGCGGATGCCGCATCGGAGTCGCCGCGAAGCATCTGGAGAGCGGGCGCTCCTACGAGCATCTGGCGGACTCGGAGTTCGAAGGCGCCTCTGTCACGAAGATCGCCGTATTGACCGAGGCGATGGCTCAAGCGCGCGAGGGGAGCATCGATCTCTCCCAGCGGTGGGAGATGTCCGAAGCGGAGAAAGCGGACGGCTCGGGGCTGCTGCAGATGCTCGACCCCGGGCTCGAGCCGACGTGGAACGATCTGCTGACGCTGATGATCGGCCCCTCCGACAACACCGCTACCAACGCCTGGATCGGGCGCCTCGGCCTCGAGCCCATCAATGCCCGGATGGAGTCGCTCGGGTTCTCCCACATCCGGCTGCTCGGTACGATCCCCCCCCTCTCTCGCCGGGAGGAGGAGCCCTCTGCCTGGAAGGGACTCCGTTTCGGGGCGCTCACACCGCGGGACGTCGCGCTCTGGTACGAGCAGGTGGCGGGAGGGTTGCTTCTCGACCCGGACTCCTCACGGCGGATCTTCGAGTACCTGGACAAGGACCCGAGCCGCCTGCGTGTCGCGCGGCGTTTCCCGCCGGAAGACCTGTGGGCCGGCAAGACCGGCTCGATGAGCGGCGTACGCAACGACTCGGGCATCCTCCGCACGAAGAAGGGCCGCTTCGTGCTGGTGATCTTCACCGACGGCAGCAAGGCCTCCGGCGGCAACGCCGCCGACCATCCCTCCGTGCTCGCAATTACCGACGTGGCGAAGGCGATCGTCGACAC